>JALEIQ010000014.1 GCA_022769795.1 Clostridiales bacterium | reverse complement strand
GGCCTTCAGCTCATAGCCAAAGGTCGTTTTCTGTAGCACGATGTAGATGATGACAGCCAGCACAATGGCGATAATAATACCGCCGTTTACGCTGGATACATCCACATAATTGCCGCGCATATTGTAGAAAATCTTGTCCAGGCCAAACTTCGGAATCGCCGCCGTGGTGGCTACGTTCATGGTCTGGTTTTTGAGCTGATCGTAAATCAGGTAGCCGTTGGGCCCCTTCATGTTCTTGATTAGGTAGTTGATTCCATACATCCCGATGTAGTTAAGCATGATGCAGGAAATAACCTCGTTTACGTTGAACCTGGCCTTAAAAATGCCGGGAATCAGCGCCCACAATCCGCCTGCCGCCATGCCCGCCAGGAGCGCAACCACCCAATGGAAGGCCCCCAGGAACTCGCAGTTCACGCCAACCAGCACGCTCACAAAGCCGCCCACCATCAGTTGGCCGGGCGCGCCAATGTTGAACAGGCCCGTCTTGAACGCAAAGCCCACCGAAAGACCGGTCACAATGATAGGCGTAGCATAGTAAAGCACCTGACCCACGCCCTTGGCGCCGTTGTTAAACCCGCCTTTCAGGATAATCCACAGGCCCTGGAAGGCGTTGGCCGGGTTGGAAATCAGCAGAATCAGGAAGCCCGCCAGCAGGCCCACAACAATGGCGATCAAGGAGGAAACGGCGCTGCTCGCGCTCTTGATCCGGAAGCGTTTCTTTCTCATTTGACATCCTCCCTCTTGCTGCCCGCCATATACAGACCCAATTCCTGAGCGCTGGCATTCTTCGCGTCCACTTCGGCTACAATTTCGCCCTCATAAATCACCAGGATGCGGTCGGATACATTCAGCACCTCGTCCAGCTCCAGGCTCACCAGCAGAACCGCCTTGCCCTCGTCCCGCACCTTTACCAGCTGCTTGTGGATGTATTCAATCGCGCCCACGTCCAGGCCGCGGGTGGGCTGAACCGCCAGCAGAACATCGGGAGCCAGGTCAATTTCCCTGGCCACGATGGCCTTTTGCTGGTTGCCGCCGGACATGCTGCGCGCCGTCGTAACCGCTCCCTGGCCGGAACGGATATCGAACTGCTCAATCAGCTTCTCCGCGTGATCGTAAACCTCGCCGAACTTGATAAAGCCCCCGGATTGAAACTCCTTATGGTGGTAGCTTTTCAGCACCAGGTTTTCCGCCAGGTTGTAGTCCAGCACCAGGCCGTGCTTGTGGCGATCCTCCGGTATGTGGCTCAGGCCCATGTCATTGCGCTTGCGGATAGAGGTGTTGGTAATGTCCTTGCCCTGCATGCTGATCGTGCCATGATCCGGCTTAATCAGGCCCGCCAGCGCGTACACCAATTCGCTCTGACCGTTGCCGTCAATGCCGGCAATGCAGACAATTTCGCCCTTATGCACCGAGAACGATACGTTGTTGACCACCTTTTTTCCGTGGTGCTTGCTAACCACGGTCAGGTTCCGCACCGTCAGCGCCTCGTCCCCCATGTGCGCGGGGCCTTTTTCCACCGCAAAGGAAACCTTGCGGCCCACCATCATCTCCGCCAGTTCATCCTTGGTAGTATCCTCCACATTTACCGTGCCGATATACTTGCCCTTGCGCAGCACGGAGCAGCGGTCGGATACCTCCATGATCTCGTTAAGCTTGTGGGTGATAAAGAGGATGGACTTTCCTTCTGCCGCCAGCCCTTTCATGATTTTCATCAGTTCTTCGATTTCCTGAGGGGTCAAAACGGCCGTGGGCTCGTCAAAAATGAGCACCTCATTCTCTCGATAGAGCATTTTCAGGATTTCAACGCGCTGTTGCATGCCCACGGTTATATCAGAAATCAGCGCGTCAGGATCCACCTTCAGCCCGTACTGCTCGGACAGCGCTATCACCTTTTCCCGCGCTTCCTTCATTTGCAGTATGCCGTGGCGGGTGGTTTCCACGCCCATTACAATATTCTCCAGCACGGTGAAGTTGTGCACCAGCTTAAAGTGCTGGTGTACCATGCCGATGCCCAGACGGTTGGCATCGTTGGGATCATTAATCAGAACCTTCTGACCGTTTTTGCGGATTTCCCCGCCGTCAGGCTGGTACAGGCCAAACAGCACGCTCATCAGCGTGGATTTGCCTGCGCCGTTCTCGCCCAGCAGCGCGTGAATCTCGCCGCGGCGAAGCTGAATGGTCACATCATCATTGGCGCGGATGCCCGGAAAATCCTTGATGATGTGAAGCATCTCAATTACATAATCCATGGTGCCACTCCTTTTGTCGTTGGAAATTCAGCGTCAGCCGCGGCCTTGCCGCGGGGTGCTTTCACCCAGCGATCCTGGATGGAACCGGGTTCCATCCACTTTGCTTACTACGCCTTCATGAGAAGTGGGGGCCAAGGCATTTGCCCCGCCCCCACTGGTTGCGATAGGTTAATTCTTACTGCACCACGGTGATCTTCACGATGGACAGGGGCAGCTGATCGGGATTCACGGCATTGCCGTCCGCGTCCGCGTCCTTGGTCAGGGTATACTCGCCCGCCACCAGCTTGGCGAACACGGCCTCGTAGTCGGCCTGGGCAAAGGTCTTGAACTTGCTGGTTTCCATGGGCAGCTTCACGCCAGCTTCGGCAGCGCCCAGGTTCCAGGCTTCGCCGCCGGGGAACTTGCCGTCGTAGTTGGCGGCCAGAGCCTGCTCAACAGCCTCGGAAATGCCCTTCATAGCGGAGGTGATAACGGTCTCGGACTCGGGGGACTGGTCAACGTCAACGCCGATTACAGCCTTGCCGGACTCGGCGGCCGCAGCCATCACGGAGTTGCCAACAGCGCCGCCGCAGCCAAAGATGGCTTCCACGCCGTCGTTGTACCAGGAAGCGGCCAGAGCCTGCGCCTCGGGGGTAGCGGCGAATCCGCCGGTATAGTGGTAATTCAGGGTTACTTCGGTCAGGCCCATCTCGGCAGCGGCAGCCTCAGCGCCCTGCGCGAAGCCGTAGCCATAGCGGATAACCGCGGGCACAGCCATGCCACCCATGAAGCCCAGCTTGGTGTAGCCGTCCTTCACAGCCGCGTAGCCAGCCAGGAAGCCGGATTCTTCTTCCTTGAAGATGATGCCCACAGCGTTCTCGTTGGTGCGATATTCGCTGTAGTCGGCATTGTGGGGATTGCCGTCGATCAGGATGAACTTCACATCGGGATACATATCCTGAGCGATATAGATGGGCTCCTCGAACAGATAGCCGGGAGTCACAACAACCTTGGCGCCGTTGTCAACAGCCTTCTGGATTTCGTCCAGGTACACTTCGGTACCCTGGGCGGCGGGTTGATAGTACTGATAGGAGATGCCCTTAGCGTCGGCATACGCCTTGATTCCTTCCCAAGCGCCCTGGTTGAAGGACTTGTCATCAATGGTGCCGATGTCGGTAATCAGCGCGATTTCCGCCGCGTCAGCCAGCGCGCAGGCAGAAACGCCCAGGGTCAGAACCAGGGTCAGAAAAAGAGCAAGGAACTTTTTCATCTGTGGTTTCCTCCTTAAAATGAATGTTTGGAATTTTCGTCCTCCGTCAGGAGAACAAGCAACTCACTTCAAGTATTATAGCAGGTTTACAGCATTTTTGAAAGAGGTTTGCAAAAAAATGGCTCTCCACGGAAAATTGTGCCGGTTGCAAAGAAAACGCTGTCAGGCATCCTTCTCCCACGGCAAATCCAGGTCTGGCCTTCCAAAGTGCCCGTAGGCCGCCGTCTGCCGGTAAATGGGCCTGCACAAATCCAGCCAGCGGATAATTCCATCCGGGCTCAGGTCGTACTTCTCCAGCACCTCGCGGCTTAGAACGCTGTCGTCCCGCACGCCCGTGCCAAAGGTGTTCACCTGCACGCTCACCGGCTGCGCCACGCCAATCGCATAGGCCAGCGCCACCTCGCAGCGGCGCGCCAGCCCGGCGGCCACCAGCTCGCGCGCCACGCGCCGCGCGGCATAGCAGGCGGAGCGATCCACCTTGGAGGGGTCTTTTCCGCTGAACGCCCCGCCGCCATGGCGCGCGTAGCCGCCGTAGGTATCCACAATAATCTTGCGGCCCGTCAGCCCCGTATCGCCCGCGGGGCCGCCCAAAACAAACCGGCCCGTGGGATTGATGTACACCTTGGTATCCGGCGTCCACAGCGCCTTGGGCACCACGGCGCCGAGAACCTCGTCCATCAGCGCGTCATGCAGGACCGCGGCGCTGATCTCCTCGCTGTGCTGCGCGCTCAGCACAACCGTATCCACGGCCACAGGCTCGCCGTCCTCATACGCGATGGTTACCTGGCTCTTTCCGTCCGGCCTGAGCCAGGGCAGCGTTCCCTCCTTACGCACCTGCGCCAGCCTGCGCGTAATCCGGTGCGCAAGGGAGATAGGCAGGGGCATGTATTCGGGCGTTTCGTCGCAGGCAAAGCCAAACATCATGCCCTGGTCGCCCGCGCCGGTGGCAATCTCGCCTTCCTCGCGTCCTTCCAGCGCGCGATCCACACCCATGGCGATATCCGGACTCTGGCGGTGCACGGACGTAAGCACAGCGCAGCTTTCAGCGCAAAAGCCAAGCCCGTCGTCCACATAGCCAATTTCGCGGATGACCTGCCGCGCGATTTCCTCAATGGAAACGCGGGCTGTGGTGGTAATCTCCCCCATCACCTGCACCAGTCCGGTGGTCGCGCAGGTTTCGCACGCAACGCGCGCCTTCGGATCCTGCGAGAGGATCGCGTCCAGCACCGCGTCGCTGATCTGGTCGCATACTTTGTCGGGATGTCCCTCGGTAACGGATTCACTGGTGAAAACCGTCCGCATAGCATAACCGCTCCTTCCTCAAATAGAACTGACAACCCACATGGGCAGTCTGCGCCGCGTGAGGGTCGCGGCAGGCAGGCGCGCTTTGCCCACGAAAAACGCGCCTGCGGCATTGCAGGCGCGAAAGGAGCATTTGTATGTACCTTATCTGCCAGCGCATGCACGCTGCGGGATTTGCCACCATGCATCGCTGCCGGTTGGCGGGTTTCATCGGGCCCGTCCCTCAACCACTCTCTATAAGGTGTTCGGTTGTCAATATGATTATAGTAAATGCACCGCGGGTTTGTCAAGCGGCGATTCAGCGCTTCGTTTTCCTCAAATGCTTCATCACCAGGTTGGCGGCCACGCCCGTTACCGCGCCTGTTACCAGGCCCGCGATCATCAGCACCGCCATATAATACATCAGGCTGGGCGTGCCAAGCATGACCATGGCCAAAGCCACCTGGCCCACATTGTGCATAACGCCGCCCACCATGCTTACCGTAACGGGATGCACGCCCTTCACACGGCTGAGAAGCGCCATGCACACCATGCTCAAAAGCCCGCCGGCAAAGGAATACATCATGGCGTTCACCCCGCCAAACAGCAGGCCTGAAAGCACCACCTTCAAAACCATCAGCACAAACGACGTGGGAATTCCCAGCATGTACACGCCAAAAATGAGCACGCCGTTGCTAAGCCCCAGCTTGATGCCCGGCACGCCGGAAACCGCCGGCAGCATACTTTCCACAAAGCCCAGCACCAGCATCAAAGCCACCAGCAGGCCGCAGAGGGCTATCCACTGCGTTTGTTCCCTTACAGAACGCTTCTTCATACGTGCGCCCCCGTCACTGCTGCCCCAGCAGTTCCATCAGCCCCTCGGGGGTATACAACTCCAGCGTGACCTCATTGGGCAGGCATATGATCATATTCCCCAGGATTCGTTCCTTCATGTTTTTCAACGTCACCTCGCCCTGCTGCACGCAGTCCTGGTTATCGCAGGTAGAGCTTTTCATGTTCACGCTGGTAGGCGTAACATGAATCACATTTTCCATGCCGCTTGTGCCCTGCTTTACGGTATACTCGCCTTCCTCCGTCAATGGGATGGGCTGATACACCACCCCGCGCACCGTCACCAGCAAATAGGCTTTTACAACCGGTTCAGCCACCGGGCCTACCGCCGCGGGCGTGTCGGGCGTTGCCGTGGGAGCCGCTGTGGCGGTTGCATCAGGCGTGGCTGTCGCAATAGGCGTTGCCGTTACCTTGGAAGCTGCCGTTGGCCTGGCCGTAGGGGTTGCGGTAGCTGTCGCCTTGAGAGCCGCTGTCGCTATAGGCGTTGCCGTCGCCTTGGGAGTTGCCGTTGGCCTAGCCGTAGGGGTTGACGTGGCGGTTGCGGTTGCTGTCGCCTTGAGAGCCGCTGTCGCTATGGACGTTGCCGTTGCCTTAGGAGTTGCCGTTGCCTTGGGAACAGCTGTTGGCTTGGCCGTAGGGGTTGACGTGGCAGTTGCGGTAGTTGTCGCCGTGGGAACCGCTGTTGGCTTGGTCGTAGAAGTTGCCGTAGCTGTCGCCGTAGAAACCGCCGCGAGCTCAGGCGTGATGCTTGCGCCGGAGGGAGTCACCACAGAAAGCTCCGCGTTAAGCGAAGGCGCGTCTATATCCACCTGCACGCGGCGCGGCAAAAGCACCCCCAGTGCGGCAGCCAACGCAATCAACACGATAATACCTATAATAATCCATACATTTTTATTGCGCATAAGCGTACATCCTTTCACACAGGGTAACGAAGCCATCATACCGCACCGCGCCGCCGCCGTCAAGCTTTCATGCAAAATGGCGGCCTTTGTGCTTCTCACCTTTCGCCTGTACAGGGCGGTCAAAAAAATTTGAAAATAGGTATTGCATTTTTCCCAAGCCTTTGTTATAATGGTCAAGCTGATTTGAGGCATGTCGCTTCAAAATGGCATGTGGGCTCGTAGCTCAGCTGGATAGAGTGTTTGACTACGAATCAAAAGGTCGTGGGTTCGAATCCCGCCGGGCTCACCAAAAGTCCTTGTAAATCAAGGGCTTTTTCTTTTTCTCAAAAGTCGTTTCCCAAAATATGCATGGGGCATTCGTCCCAAACCTGCCCATTCTCCCCCCGTAAAGGGGGCAAAATGGGGGGCAGAAAACTCGTCCATTTTATCTTCCCACTTTTCCAACTCTGCCCAACAAAAAATCTGCCGGACCTCTCCCCCGGCAGCCTACTACTTTCCAAATTTCTTTCTTCGCGTTTCTCTCAACAAATCTTTACGCTCATTTTCCAAGTTTCTGATTGCTTAACGAAATCGAGAATGTCGGCCTGTTCTTTGCTACCTCAACAATAAAAAGCCCCCGCTCCCCTCCTTGACTTTTCCCCGAATGCGCATTATACTGGCCGTGTTCATCGGAGGGTGAGCTGTTCTTAGGAAACAGCAAGCTGGATAAGATGGCAGGCTGAAACGCCCGCTATCCTATCCGGCTTTTTATTCTGTGGGGGCTTACGTATGAAGGACACGCCATTGACCCAGGGTACCGTATGGAAAAAGCTGCTGCTGTTTGCTATGCCAATCATGGGCGCCAACCTTCTGCAGGCGATGTATGGCACGGTAGACCTGATGGTGGTCGGCCTGTTTGCGGACGCGGCGCAGGTATCGGCGGTATCAACCGGCAGCATGACCATGCAGACCATCACCGGCATTATCACCGGCTTAACCATGGGCTGCACCGTGCAGCTTGGGCATGCCATTGGCATGAAGGATTATCGCATGGCTTCCCGTACAGTCGCCTCATCCCTGACGCTGTTCATCGTCCTTGGGCTGGCGATGGCGGGGCTGATTGTCGCTGCGGCTTCACCGATTGCCGCTGTAATGAACGCTCCGGCGGAAGCCCTGGAGAGCACCACCGGCTATATCCGAATCTGCGGCGCAGGCGTCATCGCCATTGTGCTGTTCAACGCCATCAGCGGCATGTTTCGCGGGATCGGCGATTCCCGAACGCCGCTCATCCTGATGGGCGTTGCCTGTGTGGCAAACATTCTGGGCGACCTTTTGCTTGTCGGCGCGTTCCATATGGGAAGCGCGGGCGCGGCTGCCGCCACGATTGCGGCGCAGGGCGTCAGCGTAGCAGCCGCCGCACTGCTCGTGCGGAAAAACGACTTTGGTTTTGAAACCAGGCGCGAGGAACTTCGCCCCAGCAAAAAGGAAACCCTGCTGATTTTGCAGTATGGCTTGCCCATTGCCGCGCAGGAGGCGCTAACCGGCGTTTCCTTCATGGTCATTCTGGCCATTCTGAATACCTTCGGGCTGATCGCGTCCGCCGGTGTGGGCGTGGCGGAAAAGCTGTGCGGATTGATGTTTATTATTCCCGGAGCGATGATGTCCGCCGTATCCGCCTTTTCGGCGCAAAACATCGGCGCGGGGCGGGAGGCGCGCGCCAGACAGGGCATGTTTGTCAGCATGGGCGTATCCTTTGCCATGGGCTTGTGCATGTTCCTCGTCAGCTTTTTCCATGGCGCAGGGCTTGCCGGACTGTTCACGCCGGATCAGGCGGTGTGCGCGGCCGCGGCTGATTATCTGCGCTCCTATTCGGTGGACTGCGTGATTGTCGGCTTCAATTTCAGCATGATGGGCTACCTCAACGGCATGGGCCGAACCGGCTTTGTGGCGCTGCAAGGCATCCTGAGCACATTCCTGGTTCGCATTCCCGTATCGTGGCTGATGAGCAGGCTGCCCGAGGTCACCCTGTTCCAGGTCGGGTTTGCAACGCCCCTGGCCACGGTGTTTGCGATTGTGATTACCGTGATTTACCTTTATCATATCAAAGGGCGCGCAGCATAACTTACACATCCATCGTGCGGATAGCCTCCTGCAGCCCAACGCACTCCTCCAGCGAAGCATGAAAGAGCATAATCTGCTTCGTTCCCAACTGTGCGCACATGTGCAAAACGTCCTTAAAATCCAGATGTACCTTGATTACGTTCCTGTACCACTGCATTTGCACGTCGTTTTCCTTCCGCCAATCCATGTCCGCCGCCAACGCGGCAGGCGTGCCACGGGCGGCGTGGCCGGAAATCACGAGGCTGTTTTCACGCTGATGGGCAAACCGCTTCAGATAATAAAGTCCCTCTGAGGTCGTTAGCATACCATCCGTTGTCAAATACACGCCATAGGGCGCATCGCATGCCGCTTTGCGCTCCTGCTCCGTGCGGATACAGCGCACGCGGCCCAGCGCCCTGTCCTCTGTCAATCCGCCGTGAATCCAGGATTTGTTCTCCAACAGGGCGAGGCAGTTGGTTACAATGCTTTCCTCCGCCCAAATCGGAACATCCCCCAGATTGCGGGTCAAATCCAGCAGCATATCGCAGCCGCGCCCCTGCGCGGGAACGGGCAGCAAAAGATGCCCGTTTTGCCGCACCGTTTTCTCCGCGAGCCTGCGAAGCGCTTTGTACTGCTCCTCCTGATCCAGCACACGCGCGGCATACGCGCTGTTGAGCACAGCCGCCATACAGCGGGGCGGCGGATCCGCCGCAAGCGTCGCGGAGCACAGGCACATATCGCCGGAATAGAATAAAGGCCATAATCCTACATACTCCCAGCCAATGGCATACCACAGGCTGCCAACCGTATGACCGCTGCGCCCGGCCAGAACGGTAAACCGGCCTACCTCGTTGCGCCCTCTGTGTAACGCTTCAAAGCGAATCGCCTGTACATGCCTTTCATCATAAGGAAGCATAGCGCCCCTTTCCCGCACATACCGCATCCATTTGCGAATCATCGCCGGCGTGGCGTCAATCGTTTCCTGTGAGGCGTATACCTTTCCCTGATATCCCAGCGCGTACAAAAGCGGCAGCGCCGCCGAATGATCCTCATGACAGTGTGTGAGCAGCACCGCGTCCAATTCACGCACGAGTTCCTCGCTCACTTCCGGGTAGACCTCTTCCGGCTTGTCCAGCTCCCGTTTTACGCCGCAGTCCAATAAAACCTTTCCATTCTTCGTTTGAAAGCAAAAGCAATTTCTGCCGTTTTCGCCGCTTCCGCCCAGCGATATCACCATACCCGTTTCGAATGTAAGCTCCGGCCTGTTGGTATGCATACCGCCCAATCACCCTTTTCATTCCTCTTTTATTCCATTATGGAATGATGGTTTCTTCACTATATCCATATAATCCTTTTTATATCGATTCTAATCTGTTATAATGCTATTACGATATCGAATCGGTTGCAGGGAGGTTTCAATCATATGGACAACGAAAAAATAGTAAGTCTGTGCGCTGTGGTGGAAACCAAAAGCATGTCGGGAGCAGCCCGGAAGCTGTTCTGTTCTCAACCGGCGGTTTCAAAACACATTGCCGCTTTGGAAAGCGAATTTGGGTGCAGCCTTTTCACACGGCAGGGCAAAACGCTGGCGCTCACGGAAAGCGGGCGGCGGGTATACGCTTTCGGCACTCGCTATCTGGAGGACTACCGTCAGCTGCAAAGCGCCTTGTATCATTTGCGTCTACAGGAAAACCACTGCATCTCCTTCGGCGCAACCAACTTTATCGGCACCTATCTGATACCGCAGCTATTGGCTTCCTATAAAGAACGCCATCCGGACAGGCAGATTGTTTTCACCATCGATTTCTGGCCCAATCTGTTTTCGCTGCTCATGCGCAATGAAATCTCCTTTGCGCTTGCGCCGCAAACGGACGACCTGCTTGCGCAGGAGCATCTGGATTTGATTCCCGTTACGAAGGATCCCATGTGTCTGGTGCTGCCACCCAACCATCCTCTAACCAGGCGAAGGGTCATACGGCCGGAAGATCTGCTCCGCATTCCCCTGCTGGTTCCCCAGCCATTGTCCGCAACAAGGCAATTTGTGCTGGAACAGCTTGCGGCCCTGTCCCTTACGCCGCAGCATTTGATTGATCTGGGAACGGCGCAGGCCGTCAAGCAGGGGGTCATCAGCGGAATGGGCATCGCCGTACTCTCGCGCCGGTCTGTGCGCACAGAGGAACAGGCCGGGCTGGTGCGCTGCCGCGATATCAGCGGTATGCCGTTGGTTCGCGCGCTGTATGTGGTCAAAAGGAAAGATCGCGCGCTGACGCAGGAAGAACAGAGCTGGATTGACATGCTGCGCCAGAGCGATGACTGGAAGCAACTGTAACCAGCGAAAGGAGAGGATCAAATGAACACCATCACCCACGGCGGCGCCGCCCTGGCAAAGGCTGTGAAGCTGGCCTATGAGAAGGGAGAAACGGATTACTTTCTCAATCCCATGGTGCTTACCGATGCGCAGGGAAAGCCTGTTGGCGCCATACGGGACGGCGATGCGGTCATTTTTTGCTGCCGCAGGGGCGAGCGCGAGATTGAACTGACGGATATGTTTACAGATCCGGAGTTTTCAAATGTGGAGCGCACCTTCCTCCCGAATCTGGACTTTTCCATTCTGACGCTTTATCATGACAAATTTAAGTCCCTGCCCGTGGCCTTTGCGCCAGCCAAGGTGGAAACGCCGCTTGCGCAGGTCATTAGCGAAAGCGGCAAAACGCAGCTTCACTGCGCCGAATCCGAAAAATTCGCCCACGTAACGTTCTTCTTTAACGGCGGGCGTAACGAGCCGTTCGAAGGCGAAACCGACATCCGCGTGCCTTCTCCCAAGGGCGTTCCATTCGATACCGTGCCCGCCCTGAGCTTGCATGAAGTCGTTGATAAGGCCACGGCGGAAATCGGCAATATCGATTTTGCCGTGGTGAACTTCGCCAACGGCGACGTGCTTGGCCACACCTCCAACGCTGCGGCCAAGCAAAAAGCGGCCGCCGTTGTAAGCGAGGAACTCAAAAGGCTGACCACCTGCGCGCTTGCGAAAGGCTATGTGGTTATGATCACCGCAGATCACGGCAATATTGAAACGCTATATTCCAAAAACGGTCAGCCTCATGTGGCTCATACCAAAAATCAGGTGCCGTTTCTGGTGCTGGATCCGCAAGGCAAAGGCGGCGTGCATCCGCGGGATGGCGTGCTGGGCGACGTGGCGCCCACGGTTCTGCAAGCGCTGGGCATCGCCCAGCCCGCCGTGATGACGGGCCATACCCTGACTCCGGAGCATACCTATGGCGCGAACCGCAGGGTTCTGCTGGTGATCCTTGACGGATGGGGCCTGGGCACTCACGATGAAAACGACGCCGTCTACCTTGCGCATACGCCCTACTGGGATTCCCTGCTTTCCAGCCAGCCCTTTGCCCGTCTTGACGCTTCCGGTGAAGCCGTGGGGCTTTGCAGCGGCAAAGCGGGAAATTCCGAGGCCGGTCACATGAATCTGGGCGCAGGCCGCATCGTTGAGCAGGATGACAGGCGGCTGGAAAGCGCCCTGGCGGACGGCACCTTCTCTAAGAATCCGTTGTTTATCGCTCAGGTAGAACGCTGCATTGCGCACGGCAGATCGCTGCATCTGCTGTCCTACCTCACCCATGCTTCTTCGCACGGCTCCATCGATTATCCGCTCTCCCTCATCCGCATGGCTTGCGCAAAGGGGTTGAGGGACATATACCTGCATATCATCTTCGACGGCAGAAGCACCGAGCCCGGCAGCGCCCCGCGGCTCTTGCTGGAGCTGGACAGCCAGCTTGCGCAGGCCGGAGCAGGCAAGGTGGTCGGCGGCGTAGGCCGCGGACTGGCTCTGGACCGCGACGGCAACTTTGCAAATGTCAAGAAGGCTTATGACTCCATGGTTCTTGGCGTAGGAACGCCCTACTGTGAGAGCTGATTCTTTGACGCGCCTTCGCGCGCCCACGCGCGATACTGCTTGGGCGTCATACCGGTAGCGTTTTTGAACTGCACAAAGAAATACTGGATGTTTTCCACGCCAATCAGCGGGCCAAAATCCTTGATCTTCAGCTCCGTATCCTTCAAAAGGCGCTTTGCCTCCTCCATGCGCAGCGATGTAATCCGCTCCGCAACGGATATACCGTATGTCTGACGGAACAGCCTGCCCAGATAAGCCGGGGACATGGAAAAGCGGTCCGCCAGCATCTGCAAGCTCATCGCTGTATCCGTATAGTTTTCCTGAATCATGCGCTGCACTTCCTCCAGCAACTGCCCCTGTCTGTCGCGACGGTTCTGGCGAATCTTATCCGTAATGCGCACAAAGCGTTCGTTGAAGTAGTCATGAATCTCCGCCACGGATTCCACGCCGCTCAGGCTGTCAATGAACTCCTTTCGCGCCTCCTTATAGGCCGGCAGGGTATCCGGGAACATCTCGTAGTATAGCTTTAATACCTCGCGTGCCAGATGCGTCAATGAGAATTCGACGCTCTGGTACGTTTTTCCGTTCAGCATGGCGATAAATGCGCCGTATGCTTCCTCTACCGCCTCGTCGCTGCCGGAGCGCAGCGCTTCTATTACCCGCTCGCTCTGCTGTTCGGCCTGCAGCGAGGTGCCCTCCAGCGGCACATGCTCCTCCAGAAACCAAACCCGCTTCCCCTCATTCAAAAAGCGAAGATGGTACATCTCACACAGCGCGTCATAGGCGGCGGGCAGCGCGTTCCAGTCCGTGACCGTCCGGCCTGCAATCACATACCAGCGCGGGTAGGCCTTGACCATTTCCTGGCACATATTGCACACAGCCGCCTGATCTGCGGGCTGCGCCAGCACAACGATATGATCGTCCGGAACGGAAACGCACTCGCTGGAAGGCATGCGCGCCCGCACAAACTCCTTGAGGTGCTCCATCCGGTTGGTGCTTACAAAAATCGGAATCAGCGGCTCGCCATCTCGAATGGACATATCATATTCCGACGCAATCGAACCAACCTCCTTTTCCTGCCCAAGCAGCAGGCCGGACAGAACGGAATCCCTCAGCATGCGTCTGAGCGCGTCGTTGATGCGTTTGGAATCGGCTGTGCGGGAAATCAGAGCGTTCAGCTGCTCTACGGGATCCTTCTTTTGGCCGGATGTGTTCTCCATCACGGACAGCGATGTGCGGATGTAATGAAATGGCATCCATACGCGGATTGCGGCCAGTACAATTCCCGCCATCAGCGCGATAAAAGCCAGCACCATCATTAGATAGGTGCTGCTCTGCATTCTTGTCAGCCCCGTAAGGTATTTTTCATACGGCAGCATGCGCACATAGTACCAGTCCCTGTTGCCCATGTTTGTAAAGAAGCACAGGTTCCGCTCCCCATTCTCCTCTTTCAGCACGAAATCTCCCTGCCGGTGATCCTGTCCAATCCGCTCCATCACCTGATGGATGAGCCGTTCGCTGGGCATCCTGCCGCTATCCGACGAGGAAATCACAACGCCCGACGCATCCAGAATCAGCGCGTAGGCCTCGGGATTCCGTCCAAAATAGAGCTCAGAAAACCAGTCGCTGTTGATGTTTAGCATCAGCACATTATCGGCAGTGCTCCCCGATGTCACATCAAACAGCAAAAGCGAGAACATATCCTGATTGGCGCTGTTGGAGGAAGATGTGGAGTACCGCCTGATGGGCTTGAGCCGCTGATCCGGCGTTTTATTCCGCATGATCTCAACCGCGGCCTGATCTACAAACTGCGCGGCGTAGTCGCTCACAGCGCCGCTGGAAAGCGTGCTGTACACATAGTCCTGCTTTCCATTATATACATAGATCGAATCAATCACGGAGCTGGAGGCGGTAAAGTCGTTGAGCGCGCGAATGCCGTCGATCATGTCCGCATTGGTGACCTCGGCGTAGGTACGCAGTTTTTTCACGCTGTGAATATTAAAGATTTGCGCCGAAAAGTTCTGTAGAATTCCTTCTACCATGGACGCGGTGCTGTTAACATGCTGGATAAAATCGCTGTTCAGCGTATTGATGGACTGCATCAGCGCCTGTTGGAACCCGAAGTATACGGCCAGAAAAGCCACGAAAACCGTCACGGAAACGGCGGTAAGCAGCCGGTTCAGCTTTCGATGAAACGATTTTGAATAAAGCTCCTTCACGCTGTTTTCCCTGCTTCCTTTCATTTTTTGCATTGACAGATTACCATACTTTTCGCTCATTTCAAACATCCGTTCCTAAAAAAATTCAAAAAATGCACTTCTAAAAAAACATTCAAATTTTGCACTTTACAAGGCACGTGGCCCGGTCGTATGCTGAAATCAGCAAATCGGGGTTCTATCAGATTGTGCTCCGGTAACAAAAGTGAAGGAAGGAAGGTTCTCTTATGAAGAAGATTCTGGTTCTCATGCTGACATGCGTCATGCTGCTGTCCATCGCCACGTTCGCTTCGGCCGAAGCGGATCCCACCAGCTATTCCGGCAATGTCATGATGTATTCCTCCGCTGGGGAGGACATTGTGCTCGCAATCAAGGCGGCGTTTGAAGAGAAATATCCCAATGTGACCCTGGACTACTACGCCGCAACCTCCGGCAAATGCGTCACCAAGCTGGCCACCGAAATGCAGGCCAACGCCGTTGCGTGCGATGTGTTTTGGCCCGCCGACTTTTCCACCACCATCTCCATGAAGAACAGCAATCAGCTACAGCACTATGTGTCCAAATTTGATAGCATGATTGATCCCCAGTTCAAGGATCCTGACGGCTACTTCACCGGCGCCCGCATGCTGGTCTTTGGTTTCACCTACTCGACCATTGCCTGCGCCCCCGACGAGATTCCCGCCAACTATGACGAAGTGCTGACCGAAAACTTCTACAACCAAATTCTCCTGTCCGATCCCACAGGCTCCGCCTCCACCCGCGCCCTGGTATACGCCTTCGTCAACAACGAGAAGTACGGCTGGGAATACTTTGAGAAGCTCAAGGAGCTGGGAGCCGAGCTTGAGTCCTCCTCCGGCGCCGTGAACAACAAGGTCGCCTCCGGTTCCTATAAGCTGGCCTTCGGTCTGGACTACACCACCCGCAACCTGATCGCCGAGGGTTCCCCCGTGGATTTCAAAAATACCACCGATATGATCGCCATGGCCGCGCCGATCTGCATCCCCGTGGGCGCTCCTAACACAGAGCTTGCCCAGTTGCTCTATGACTTCATCCTCGATCCTACCGGCGGTCAGCTAATTCTGACCCAGTTCTATACCACCCCCGTTGCCAGCGGTGTGGAGCTGCCCGAGGGCATGCTGGATTCCGCCTTCATCGCCGAAAACGCCATGCCCATCGACTTCGTGGATTTGTCCAACACCAGCACCGAGCTGCTTGACCGTTTTGACGCAATCTTCAAGAAGTAACCGCGCGCCTGACAACGGCATATCCCCATGGGCCGGCAGGCAACGTCTGCCGGCCCAGACTGTAGAAAACCCCTGGGAGGTGTCGGAGGGCCGCAGCCCTCCGACTGTAATCCGAGCCCAGCGACATGTGCGGGGGGTTCGGAAGCCTTGCGTAGCAAGGTTTCCTTGCAGGGTTCACCGGCCGCGCCGTAGGCGCAGGTGAACCCTGTTTCGACGGAAAAGATCGCGCAGCGAGCTTTTTCGACGGCCTGGGGCCGGCAGGCAACGTCTGCCGGCCCTTCCCAAAGCATTTGCCAGCCGTTCGTTTCCTCAAACACCGATCTGAAAGGGGATCACATAATTGGTCAAATATGAAAACGTCACCGTCCGTTACGGTAGCCACACAGTGGTTGAGAACTTCAGCCTTGAGGTTCACAAGGGCGAGATTCTCGGCATTGTCGGTCCCTCAGGCTGCGGAAAAACCACGCTTGTACGTGCGTTGGGCGGGTTTTTGAACCCTGACCATGGCGAAATCTCAATCAACGGCGAACTGGTTTACAGCAAGTCAAAAAGAATCAACCGTTCGCCTGAAGCGCGCCGTTTGGGCATCGTGTTTCAGGATTATGCGGTATGGCCGCATCTATCCGTGTGGGACAACGTGATGTATCCGCTCAAAAAGCGCCGCGTTCCAAAGGACAAGGCAGCAGAAATGGTGCGGCACGCGCTGGAACAGGTGCGGATGAAGGGGTATGAAAAGTATATGCCCTCTCAGCTCTCCGGCGGCCAGCAGCAGCGTGTGGCCATCGCCCGCGCCCTGACCTGCTCCAACGACCTGATTATCATGGACGAGCCTATCACAAATTTGGACGCCAAGCTGCGCGAGGGCATGCTAGACGAAATCCGTATGCTACAGCAGCGTCTGCAAACCACCATCATCTATATCACGCACGATCAGGAAGCCGCCCTACAGCTGTGCGACCGGGTGGTGATTATGGAGCCCAACGGACGTATCAGCCAAATCGGCACCGATGAGGAAATCATTGAGCATCCGGCCAACCGTTTTGTGTTTAGCTTTATCGGTGTGAGCAACTTCATTCCCGTCGTGGAAAGGGCGGGGCGCTATTACCTGTGGCAGGTAAAGGAGGAGCTTTGCTATGCCGCCTCCGCCCCCAGGGGATATCTTTCCGGCAAGGCGAATGTGATGGGCGTGCGTCCCATGGATATCGTCTTTGACGGCGCCAGCCCCGTCAAGGGCGTTATCACGCAGGCCGTATTCCTTGGCAGCCTGTACAATTTCTTCGTTCGCGTCAATGATGTGGAGCTGCGCGTGCAGCGTTCCACGCTGGATTCGCTGGACGGTCACGAATACCGTGAGGGAGAAACGGTCGGCCTGCGCTTCCTCAATGAAAAATATTACGAGGCTGAGGAGGGTGAGGTGTGAAAATGATGTTTCACCGCACAAACAAAGACCTTGCGCGCATGGACGGCAAAAAATTCGGCGTGGATCAGATTATGACCGTGCTGTGCTTCCTGATTATGACCACCGTTGTCATTCTGCCTGTGGTCATGATCATTTATAACACCTTCTGGGATGGTACCAAGCTGGATTTAGACATGTTCGCCCGCGTAATCCTGCGCGAGGAGAATCTGGAGGCCCTGAAGAACACGGTTATCATCGCCATTTTCGCAACGCTATTCGCCACCATCGTAGGCGTGTTCTTTGCCTGGCTGCTGGGCCGCAGCGATATCCCGCTGAAGGGGCTAATGCGCTGGCTGTTCTCCATCCCCTTCATGATTCCTCCCTTCCTTGCGGCCATGGCGTGGGATATGATGTTCTCTGGCCGCGGCGGGTACATCAACCGGATGCTGATGAGCATCTTCAACCTGAAAGACGCTCCCTTCAACATCAATACGGTCGCCGGCATCATTGTCATTGAGATCGTCTACTACTTCCCCTTCGTGTATATGCAGGTGGTATCCGCACTGGAGCGTATGGATCCCACGCTGGAGGAATCCGCTCGCATTGCCGGTGCAAAGCAATGGTATGTGATCCGCAAAATCACCCTGCCGCTTACCATTCCCGCCATTTCCTCCGGTACGCTGCTGGTGCTCATCACTTCCCTGTCCAACTATGGCATTCCCTCCATGCTGGGATATTCCAAAAACATCTTTACGCTACCCACGATGATTGTTGAGCGCGTCAACCGCGCCGGAGGCGACTTTCAGGGAATCCGTGAGGCCACCGCACTGTCCGTCGTACTGGTTATCGTTGTGTCCATTGCGCTATTCGTGCAGCGCAAGCTTCTGAAAGCGGGCCGCTACGATATCATCAAGGGCAAGTCCATGCGCCCGGCCATGATTAAGCTGCGCGCCGCAAAATACCCGTTGCTGATCTTCTCCATCATCTTCCTGGTGCTCGTGGTGCTTACCCCTCTGGTCATTATCCTTCTGGTCAGCTTTCTGCGGGCCTATGGTCTGCCGTTCGCGTTCGAGAACTTCTCGCTGGTCAATTACCAAAAGATTCTTATCGGCAACATTGCCGTTACCGACTCCATCAAAAACAGCCTCTTCCTCGGCTTCGGCTCGGGTATCGTGTGCCTGTTCCTGGGCGTGATGCTGTCCTACGTCATCTACAAGGTCAAGCCCAAGGGCAGCGGCGCGCTGGAAACGCTGGCCGTGCTTCCCTACTCCCTTCCCGGCACGGTCATGGCCATCGGCTGTATTCTGGCATGGAGCGGCGCGGTGTTCGGGATCACGCTGTACAACACCATCTGGATCATTATGGTGGCCTATATCGCCCGTTATCTGAGCTACACGCTCAAATCCTGTTCCGCCTCACTGCAGCAGGTGCATTTATCCTTGGAGGAGGCCAGCCGCTCCTGCGGCGCAACCCACATGCAATCCCTGATGGATATTACCCTGCCGCTAATCAAGCCGGCCATGGTGTCCAGCTTCTTTCTGGTTTTCCTGCCCGCCATGCGTGAATTGACCACCTCCGTTCTGCTCTACGGGCCCAATAGCCGCACGCTGGGCGTACAAATTCAGCAGCTGCGCGTAAACGGCTACATGACGCAGGCCGCGGCGCTTTCCGTGGTTACCATTGCCATCATCATGATTTGCAACGGCGTCGTCAAAGCCATCACCAAGGACAGAAAGGGCGTGTAACGATGGATCAAATCGTACTCAACCATGTAACCAAACGTTTCACCACCAAAACGCTCGGAACGGTCACGGCTGTGGGCGACTTCTGTCTGAATGTCAAGGAGGGCGAATGCTTCTCCTTCCTTGGCCCATCCGGCTGCGGCAAAACCACCACGCTGCGCATGATCGCCGGATTTGAGGATTTATCCGAAGGTGAAATCTATCTTGGCGGAAAGCCGATGTCCATCCGTGCCAAAAACCTCTATGTGCCGCCGGAGGAGCGCGGTCTGGGAATGGTGTTTCAGGCCTTCGCCGTGTGGCCGCACATGAATATTTTTGACAATGTGGCGTTCCCTCTCAAGGTACAAAAGCGCCCGCGCGCCGAAATCAGGGAACGCGTGGCCAAGGCGCTCAAGCATTGCAGTTTGGACGGCATGGAGAATGTGTTCCCCTCCGATCTGTCCGGCGGGCAGCAGCAGCGCATCGCGCTTGCGCGCGCCATCGTCACAAATCCCAAGGTCATGCTGCTGGACGAGCCCCTCTCCAACCTTGATCCCAAGCTGCGCGAAAGCATGAGCTTTGAAATCAAGAAGCTGCAAAAGGAGTTCAACTTTACCATTATCTTTGTGACGCACGACCAATCCGAGGCCATGGCTCTCTCAGACCGCATGCTGGTCATGGATATGGGCAAGGTGGTTCAGACCGGCACGCCTACGGAGCTGTATAACAAGCCCGTCAGCCGTTTCGTACACAGCTTTCTGGGGCAGTCCAACTTTACGGATGTAGATATCATTGACGGACGGGTCTACCCCAAGGGCGATCATAGCCAGCCGCTGGGCATTGCGCCTCCCGCCGGAGGCGTTTCCACCATGGCGTTGGCCACTCGCCCCAATACGATTGATATCAATCATGAGGAAGGGTATCAAACAAAGGTGTTGAAACGCGCGTTCCTGACCGATTTTACCGAATACATCGTAGCCATCGGCAACCAGGCCCTTCGTGTGCAAACGCCCCACCGCAACATGTTCCGCGCGGGTGACAGCTGCTATCTCCGCTTCCCAAACCCCATCTGGTATGAAAGCGGAAAGGACGCCGCAGACGCCGAGCGCGAACGCAGAACGCTGGTTTGATCGTTTCATAGCCTTTGATCCGTAAAAAATTGCAGAAAAAAGCTCGCTCTCAGCCTTAAACTGAGAGCGAGTTTTCATAACGATTGAACACAAGCAACGTAAGAGAATCCGGCTTGCGCAGCAGGCCCCTTCAACTCCCCTCACGCCGCGGCCTGACCCTTTTCCTTTTTGAATCGCCCGGTAAACTTTTCCCAGCGCTTTCTTCGCTTCTCCTTCAGCGCCAGGCGGTCGCCCAGGTCGCGCGCGCCCACGCCGTACACCAGGTACAATATCAGCCCGCTCACCAGCATGATAAACACCGTGGAGGCGCAGCGGCGACCCGAGGCGTTCACGTTGTAGCCGTCGCGGCCTTCCTCGGCACACATGTTCTGAATCACCATGGCGTAGGTTTTGCCATAGCTGGAATGGAACGTGGCCGACATATCATACTCGGTAAACAGCGCGTTAAAGTTGAGCGCAAACACCGCCAGCACGCTTGGCAGCACAATGGGCAGCTTTACCCTCAGGAAGGTAACAAGGCTGCTTGCGCCCAGGTTGCGGGCGGCGTCCTCCAATTCCTCGTCTATGGCGTAGAACGCCGCCTTAATCATGCGCAGGGCAAAGGGCAGCTTTACCACCGTATACGCCATCACAATCAGGAACCGCACGTTCTCCCGCATGTACAGGTTGCTGTTAAAAACATACCATACGTCGCTGGAGTTAAAATAGGTGCGGTAGGAGTAGCAAATCAGGATGGTCGGCAGCAGCCAGGGGAACAGCAGGCTGTATTCCAGCACGGTGGAGCGCTTTTTGTTCTTGTTTTTGAAGATGTAGTTCACCGCCACAACCACAATCACGCAAGCCAGCGCCGCGGCCAAGGCCGACAGGATAAAGCTCAGCCGTATGCCGCCCACCGTATCCGCGTTGGCAAACAGGCCGGAAATGGAGTTTTCACGCAGGCGGTACTTGCCGCGGTTGGTCAGGAACTCGTAATCCTGCGTGCCAAAGAAGTTGATCAGCGTCCATTCGCTCATGTTGAGGGATTTGGAACGGATGGCCGGGTAGTTCTGGAACGCGAACAACACGATCATTACCACGGGAGTCATGTAGATAATGAACAGCACGTACGCATAGATGTGTGCCAGCACGTTTGCCGCCGGGTTGGTGATCTTCTGCTTTACCAGCTTGGCCTTGGTTTTGCTCACGCTCAGGTAATGGCCCTTGCGCTCGTAGCTGGAAAGCACGGTCAACAGCACGATGGTGAACATCGCCAGAATGATGGACAGCAGCGCCGCGCGCGCCTGCGGGAACGCCTCGTCCGCGATGGAGGAGCCCGCCAAGCGCACAATCTCCGGGTTGATGGAGTCGTAACCCAAAAGGGTGGGCGCGCTCATGGCGCACAGGCCGGTGATGAACGTCATAACCGTAAGGGAGAACATCGTAGGCACCAGCGTGGGGAAAACCACCTTCAAAAGCACCTTGAAGGGCTTTGCCCCCATGTTGCGCGCCGCCTCCACCGTGTTGTAGTCAATGCCGCGGATGGCGTTGCGCAAAAACAGCGCATGGTTGGATGTGCACGCAAACGTCATGGTAAACAGCACGGCGTTGAAGCCCGAGAACCAGTTGCGGTTCATATTGGGAAACATGCCGTACAGCCATGTGGTAAGGATGCCGTCGCTGTCGTAAAGGAACAGGTAGCCGGTTACCAGCGCCACGCCGGAGTAAATCAGCGTGGTCATGTAGCCCAGCCGCAAAATTTTTGCGCCCTTGATATCAAAGTACTCGGTCAAAAGCACAATGCTCACGCCCACAACGTTGACCGTTACCACCAGGCACAGCGCCAGCTTGAGGGAGTTCCACACATAGCTGGGCATGTTGCCCGCAAAGAAGAAGCGGATAACCGCCAGGGGGTCGGTAACGCCGTCGGCGTTTTTGGCGGTAAATATCTGGGCCAGGGTGTTCAGGCACGGCAGAAGCATGAAGCCGAAAAACAAATACACAAAGAAAGCGATGCCAAAGGTTTTGGCCAGCAGCTCAGGCTTGAACCAGGAGCGGGCTTTGCTGTTCATGCGTCCGCCCCCTTTATTCCGCCTC
Organism: Clostridiales bacterium; assembly: GCA_022769795.1. Classification (GTDB taxonomy): domain Bacteria; phylum Bacillota; class Clostridia; order Christensenellales; family Aristaeellaceae; genus Limiplasma. Next base: position 6,693 of record JALEIQ010000014.1, on the reverse strand, counting down.
GGGCGCGGCGTCATAGCTCATCACGTCCGAGGGATGGATGCCCACCGTTACCTGCTCGCCGGGCTCATAGATGTTGATGCCGTCGTTCTTTTCAATCGCCTTGATGATCTGGCTGCCCACCTGAACGTAATACTTGATGTAGAGGCCGTAGTACTCGCGGCTCTCAATCACGCCGCTAAGCTGCAATTCGTCCGCGTCCTTGGGGCGGTTCACGCGGATGCGCTCCAGGCGGATAAAGTGGTGCTTGCCCTCGTCCAGCTTCATCTGGCCCGCGATATCGCCGCCCAGGCGGTTGATATCGCCAATAAAGTTGCACACAAATTCCGTGCTGGAATGGTTGTAAACCTCGTTGGGCGTGCCAATCTGCTCAATGACGCCCTTGTTAAACACGGCGATGCGGTCGGAAAGCGTAAGCGCCTCCTCCTGGTCGTGCGTCACATAAATGGTGGTGATGCCAAAATCCTTCTGCATCTTTTTGAGCTCGTTGCGAAGCTGCACGCGCAGCTTTGCGTCCAGGTTGGAAAGCGGCTCGTCCATGCAGATGATGCTGGGGCCCGTAACCAAAGCGCGGGCAATGGCCACGCGCTGCTGCTGGCCGCCGGAAAGCTGGCTTACGGCCTTTTTGAGCTGATCGTCGCTCAAATCCACCTTGTTGGCGATTTCACGCACCTTGCGGTCAATTTCCTGCCTGCTCAGCTTTTGAATCTTCAGGCCGAAGGCGATGTTGTCATATACCGTCATGGAGGGGAACAGCGCATAGCTCTGGAACACAATGCCGATGTTGCGCTTCTCAATCGGCACATGGGTGATATCCTCATTGTTTACGTTCACCGTGCCGCTGACCGGCTCAATAAAGCCGGTGATGGTGCGCAGCGTGGTGGTCTTACCGCAGCCGGACGGGCCCAGAAAGGTAAAAAACTCCCCCTCCTTCACGTCCACGTTAATGTTATGCAACGCCTCAAAATCACCGAACTTGACCACAATATTCTTCAGCTCAATCATGCGCCCAACTGCCCCCTTTGTACTTGCAAGAATATGGATATGGCGAGCCTGCTATTCCAACAGGCCCGCCATATGCCGTGGATACGAATGACGGCGGAGGAGCCGCGGCCCCTCCGCCGCTTCCATCGTGTGATTTGCCAGCGCGCCTGTTACTGGGCGGCGTCCTGGGTCAGCACGGACCAGTCCAGGTTATCCCAATCGGGCTCGGCGGGCGCGTTGGTAGCGTCGGCCCAGTAGAAGCCCAGGTTGGTCATAATGTTGGTCCATACCTTCGAATGGTCGCCCACGTACTCGGCGTAGGTCATATCGGTGCCCTCGACCTTCTCCAGGGCGAAGTTCTTCAGGGTGTAGATTTCGGGGGTCTCGTCGTAAATCTCCGCCACGGCGGCAGCGTTGCAGGGGAAGCTGTCGAACTCGTCAGCCCATTCGGCCTGGGTTTCGGCGGAGCCGAACCACTCGGCAAAGGCCTTCACAGCCTCGGTTTCTTCCTCGCTGCGGCCCTCGCGATCCAAAATGCCCAGATACTCGGCGATGTAGTAGGTGCCGTCCTCAATCTCAACCAGGGCCCAGTTCTCGGGCTCCGTTGTGCCCTTCAGAGGGGTGGAGGAGCCGTCGGCAGCGGAGTCAACCTTGCCGTACAGAGAGGAGGAATAGAAGGTGGAAACCTGCACGTCGCCACGGTTCAGGGGATCGAAGCCGTAGCTGTCGCCGGTAAAGCTGCCGTTGGCGCAGTAGTTCCACAGCATCTTCCAGCCGTCGATGCTGATGCCGCCCGCCGGAGAGGTGGGGTCGGTAAAGGCGTAGAGCATGGCGCTGTTGATATTGGAGTTGGTGGTGCCGCCAACCTTGCCCTGGCGATACCACTTGTAGCCGCAATTCACGATATCGGCCCAGTGCTTGAAGGAGAGCTTTTCGCCGTTGGTGCCCAGCTCGTCGTTGCGGTAGAGCATCAAAACGTTCTGGATAACCAGGCCGTAGGCCTTGCCGTCGTACTTGTACTGGCCCACTTCCTCAGCCCAGCTGGGAGTCCAGTCCATGATTTTGAGGTTCTCATAGGTGCCGTTTACCAGCTGCGACCAGCGAGTTTCGTTCAGGCCGAAAATAATGTCGCCGTCCTTGTTCTCATTGGCAGCCTGGATAGCGGCGGTATCGCCGGAGATAACGCTGTTATCGTCCATGGAAATGGTGAAGCCGGCGGCCTTGGCGGCGTTCTGGAGCCAAGTGGCGCGCTCGGTGGAGTTGGAGTTGGAGTAGATGCGGATGGTGTAGCCGGAATAGTCCTTGCCCTCGGCCATGGCGAAGCTGCAAACAGACAGCACGAGCGCCAGCGCCAGCAAGATGGAAATCGTCTTTTTCATAATGGGTTTCTCCTCCTTTATGGATTTTGGAACGGTTCGGGCACCCTTTGGTGTTTGTTTATTATAACACAATGTAAAATATGTGTAAAGTCAAAGCAAGGAAATTTGTGCCTCCGCCTGGTTTGGGCATGGCAAAAGGCGCGGGAGGAAAGCTTCCCGCGCCCCTCTACCCCCAGCATACGCGCTCATGCCGCCCCTCAGCGGACAGGTGCGCGCCTGAACAGCTTGAGAAATATCATTCATAGACTTCGATTCTATCTTTCATCGCGAAATTTTTAGCTGCCTTGCTCTGCCAATACCATTTTGACGATTTGTTGTATGCGAGCGATAAATTGGCTGTCATTGTATTGCTTTGCAAAATAACGGTCGATCTCCAAAAGCATCTGCTCATGTATTCCGCCAATTATATCTAGAAAGCTTGGACCGGGGAAAAATAAGTTTGGCGCAATCTTCTCCTGATAGAAGCTGATGTCCTGCGGACTTACTATATATCGCCACCTTTGAATTTCTTCATATTCGGCATTTATCTCATCAAGACGAAATTGCGCTTCGCGTTGTGTGGCATCAGTTGAATGATCAAGTGCCGCCTGAGCTTTTTCTTGTGCCTCCTTTAGCTTTTTAGAATGGCTGGCATATTGAGGATGCTCAACAGGTGAGCTTTCACTAGGATAAAGAGTAATTCTATGCAGCGGACTCATATGCTCTAGCGTGTAGGCGATATATTCCATAGCCAAATCAACATTTTGGCTAAACGGATTTATTACATATAGTTTGAGTGAAGCTTTGATCGGTTGATCTTTGAAATGATTAGGTGAGAGTAATAGCATCTGCTTACTGGCCCACGCGCCGGTGTCCAGCAAGTCAGCTTCCGCCGGGTAAAAAATCCAGTCTTTTTCAGATCCATAGTCTGGATTTTTGCGTATGCACACATCGTCTAATTCTCGAAAAGAAGCGAGAAGTTCGTGAAACAATGGCGTGTCAAAGTCCAACGGTTCCTGTATGTATTGATAATTGGCTATATAGTTACGAAGTAGGGTATCCAGCAGCCAACGTTGAGGTGAGGCCGCACCGACCAACTGATACTGATCTAAGTCCTCAACGCTCAACGTGCGCCACGAGCGAAGCACATCCAGGAATTCATCATAATGCGTAGGAATCTGCTTTGTTCCAAATAAATCGACCCACGATTGAGAATCTATCGTGTCTGCGAAAATACTGATACCTACGGGCGCCGCAAACAGCTTCCCTTTCTTTTTTACATTCGCGGCAATAGAGGGATACATCTGCTCAATCCTTGTTGCAATTTTGGGGTTGGCTGATAAATCGACAAAATAGCCCTTTTCGAGTAATGGTGTGATGTCAAAATATTGCGTGTCAAGCACAAACAGATCGTAGTATGAGCTCTGCGTTAAGAGTGCTTGAACCAAATCCTCAGAAGTTTCAAAAAATTCAATTGGTTTTCGGATGGATACCTGCGGATACTCTTGAGAAAAGGAACGACTCGCCTCCGTATCGGGTGTTCCGTAGATTGTCAGCGTACGGACATCCACCTGCTGCGATATATCATACGCAGCAATAAAGTCGATACCAAGTATGAGGTAGCGTCCTTGAGCAAGCATACCGGCACATTCTAAATCGTATGTTGCAGAAACCGGAGTGAGCCTATCAAGATGTCCTTCCGTATCCATGGAATAAATCGCGTCATCGCCGCAAAAAATCAGCTTACCAGCCTCGCACACAAACCCACTCGCTGTGCGTTCCAAATCAGCCACAAAGCGAGTCGTATTTTGCCAGGGGTCGAGTTGATATAGACTCAGCGCTTCGGTACCAAGTACGCCAATCCATAGAGTATTGTCATCCTCAACGGCAAAATGATAGGCGTTTTCATACTTAAATTTGGTTTGCTTACCTGTTGCCAAATCAAAGCAGAAGATATAGGTGGTTCCGGGAACTTTTGCCTGCTGGTCGGTATGGATAAAATACAATTTTCCATTATGCACACTGACCTCTTTAATGGGCTTGATATAGCGGAATCCATCCTCAGTACGCGTCATATTCTCCCATTCCAAAAAGGAAAGGGGTGAAATGGAGCCGTTCGCCTGTGTGTCAATTTTATAGATTATCCCATTGAATAAATTCAATCCACACAAATCATTATCAATCTCTACAAGTACGGATATCGCATAGGTATTGTCGCCGCCCTCCGGGTAGCCATACTGGAAAGGAGAAAAAATTGTAGAAATCTCTTGAAACGATGAATCTCCTTCAGATGCAGCCACTAATCGTCCGTCGTTTGTAAGGCCATAGATCGTATCTTCTACAACCGTCGTAGAAATGAGCTCGGCGTTAAGCAAGTCAAGCGTGTGGTAGGCCGTATCGGCATAGGCAGTTGGCAAGAAGCACCAGATCACCGTCAGTGTAATGAGAATAATGATACGTTTCATACATACACCTCCGTTTGTTGATATTTGAAGATGCCTGGGCATCAAACAATACGCTTTTTTCGTCTTATTTTACAAGTAATCACATAAATGATAAAAAGTGAAATAATCAGGATCACAAGTTTATAAAAGCTTTCCTTTAAGGCAAGTCCATATTGAACGTTTTCTGGAAGATAATGTTTTAATTGGGCTAATGCACAAGGTATCCATCTATAAACATCAATGCCTAGTAAGTTGTAAGAAGTAATATTCATGAGAACACAAATAATAGCTATTATACTTCCCATCATATTTTCTGTTAGGGTATCCACCACCAAAACAACAAGCCCAAGGAACATAAAAACAAGAGTTTGCAAGAAAAATTGAATAAATACCGCTTCGTACATTGAGAAATTGATTAATATATCTATGTCGGGCATTAGGTAAACAAACCCACCATTTTTAATACTTTTGATCAAATATAACCATGTATCGGTTCGCTCCGAACTTGACTGGAATGGATATCTAAAAGCAAGCAGAACCAATAATATTGCTATAGAATAGATGCTCGAGATAAAAAACACACAAAGCAATTTTTTTGTGCTATTGTTTTTGGGTTTTGCAAACCATCCTGTAAGAGGCTATGTATCACAAATACTGAAAAGGCAATCATTCCGAATTGCAGGGCATTTTGAACAATAATATCGTTTAAAACTTGCGGATATATATATAAATCAAGTTTTAACGACTTTTCGGAGGCCATGCTTTTCCATGGAATAATTATCAAACAGAGAAAAACGAGGATGATAATTCCACAACACATAAATGGAATTTTATTCATTATATTCACGCGATCGTTTTTATTGATTGCATGCTTTTTCTCCACAGTCGCAATTTTGCAAATGACCCACAGAAGAAATATCGTGACTAGAGCACTTACGAATGATAATAGAATCGTGTAGACCTCAGAATGACTAATTGTTTCCATGCTTAACCAGCGATCCACTCTTAGCTCTAGCGGCACTCCTATTAGACGCTCAGCCTGACGATAAAAGAAACGAAAGAAAGACGGTAGAATAACGAGTCCAGATATAGAACGTAACCATAGAACACCCAAGAGGATGATCCCACCCCAAACCATCCCTTTTAAGAAGGAAAAAGATAGTGCCACTAATATATAGGTAAACGGAGATCCTTTTGAAATATAATGAATGTAAGGTGCCATCGCTATGTTGTCGATAAACTCAGATGTTGAAAACGGCAACATACATGACGCAATAATAAAGTAAGACAACGTTCCACAAAGGCAAGTCACACCCGCCAAGGAAGAGAAGGCAACAAAGCGATGAATTCCTTTGTATATTGTCTTTTGATATCGATTTGGTAAAGATAACAAAAGGTATGCCAAGGGTACAGAAGAGATCATAGCGACTAAATAAGTGCCAAATTGGCCGGCAAAAGTATACGAACCGAAAAAAAAGTAAAGTACAGACAGCTTTTGCGTTGTAAAAGCATAGGCCAGATCTATGTAGTTATCTGCAAAATAGCAAGCAGGGATCAATATACATACTAACGCAAATAATATACATGTTCTAGAAATGAATACGGACCGCAACTTTTTCATGCGTACTCCTTTGCCATAAAAATTGGGCTGGGAATACACTTCCCAGCCCAATTTTTATCATTACGGGGTAAATGTTGCGTATACTATCAAACCAGAAGTTGCGGTGCTACTGTCATCCATTTTACTCAAAAAATAGACAGGAGTAGAGTTTCCAACGGATTTTGTGTAAGAATAATCATCGTCAACACCTTGGCGACTCCAAGTCCAGTAAGAACTAACGCTGCCTGTGCTTGTGTTATCGATTCTGGCACGACCACCCCATACATATGTTGTGCTTACATTGGATTTG
>JALEIQ010000144.1 GCA_022769795.1 Clostridiales bacterium | reverse complement strand
GATTCCTAAGGGCGAAGCCCTTAGGCGGTGGGTGTGGGAGGCGGAGCCTCCCGCGCGCTTCGATGCGGAAATGCGCAAAGGGGCTGTTGCAGAATTTTTGCAACAGCCCCTCGTTTTATTCCTCGGACGCGGGAAGCGCGCTCTCGCTCACGCCAACGCCGATAAGCGAGGTGACAGAGCGCACATATTTCTTGTATTTCCGGGCGTTCAGCCTGTTGAGCATGCGGCCGCGAAAGACGAGGGCCATGGTGTTGCCGCCGTCCAGGTTGAGCGCCTCCACCACGCCGCGCTCCTTCATCAGCCGCGCCATATAGGGTAGGCCGCAGCCCTCGCTGCTTTTCATGCGGCCCTGCACGCTTAACAGGAAGTAGTGCCCCGGCTCGATCATGCCCAGGGCCTGCCGGGGCGACTTGGATTGATAATGCTCCTCCAGCAGGGGGCTGATCTCGCCGCCCGAAAGCAGCACGGGGCCAAAGCAGAACACGTTGGTCACGCCCATTTCCAGCAGCTCCCCGGCGGTGATGTCCGCCGCGCCGTATGCCTTGAGCGAACCGTCCGGGAACTGGGCCAGCATATCCAGATTGGGCAGGCCGTGTAGCTGCTTGCTGTGCGTTTCCTGGCTGAGCACCTCCCCATTGCGGATCACAATGCCCACGGTCTGCTTGTGCTTCATGCGGTGGCCGTAAAAATCGTCCGAGAAGCCCAGCACAAGCTTGTTGTCCGTCGCTATATCGAAGGGATAGCGGAAGCGCGTGCCCGGATGCTCGGGGTCGGTCGCCACGGAGCGGAAGGTTTCGCCGTCCCGCATGTGAATATCGGTTTCAAACCATTCCAGGGGGATGGATTCATCCGCCATCTTGGCAATTACAATTTGTAAGTTCTGCGTCAGATACGCCCACACGCCGTCCTCGTCGTTTTCATACCAGAACTCGCCGTCGCCCGCCAGATAGCCCTCCCCGTCGCGCTCGGGCCAGGGCACGCTCAGGGAGCGGGGCGGGGGAAGCGGGGTGGGCGCCGCGGCGGACAGCGCGGTATCCGCGTACAGGGCCCGCGCCGTTTCCTCGTCAAATATGCCGTCGGCCTCAAGGCCGTTTTTCTTTTGAAATGCCTTGAGCGCCTTGACGGCATAATCGTTAAACTTGTCGTTGAGATCGTCGGTGCTAAAGTAGTCGAGCTCGCGAAGCCTGCGCTTCATGCACAGAACGTCCTCGCCGCGGCTGCCCTTTTGAAGCGTTTGAAACGGCTGCTCCTGCGCCGCTGCCAGCGGCAGACATCCAAACAAAAGCAGCGCCGCCAGCAGCAGCGCCAGGATTTTTTGTACGTTGCTCCTCATGTGGTAAGACTCCTTGCTGCGTATGGTCGCCAAAGCGGCCCAAAGGCCGCCTCGAACGGATGCTCTCCATCCGCCTTCTAACTATTCTTGCTACCGCTATGCTTTTCCTGTATCTTTGTAAAAATCCCCCATGACGTTGTTCCCCTTGCCCGCACAAAGCGCAGGCAAGGAAGGGATTCCTAAGGGCGAAGCTCTTAGGCGGTGGGTGTGGGAAACGGAGCCTCCCGCGTCCTCGTCCGCGCCTGATCCTGCCTAAAACTGTCCTTCCGTTTGATAAATATACCAATCGTCCCCGTCTGTTTCAAACACCACGGTGCCATCGCCGGAGTAAAGCGCGGGAATGCCGCGCGCGTCCAGCTGCACGCGGCCCCTATCCACGCGGTCGGAATCGCTGGTGATAAGCACCGCCTCGGGCGAAACGGCCTCCAGAAACGGCAGCGACATGGGGGTAATGGCGTGATGCGGCGCTTTGAGGATATCCGCGTCCAATGCTTCGGCGGGCAGTTTTTTCACCATCCAGTTTTGCGTCTTGCCGATGATATCAGCGGTCAAAAGCATGCTGGCGCTGCCAAACTGCACCCGCGTAACCAGCGAGCGGCCGTTGGTTCCAATGCCGTCGTCATAGCGGTACAGGGTAAGCACGGCCTCGCCCAGCAGCAGTTCGTCGCCGTGGAACACCTGGCGGGCGGGCACGCCGCTCCTTTCCGCCTGACGGATGGTTTCTCGGTGGCGCTCGCTGAGGTTTATGGCATAATCGCTGTAGGGATGCAGGTATTCGTCCGTCTGAAAGCCGTAGCGCATCAGCCAGTATAGGCCGCTGATGTGATCCTCGTGAAAATGGCTGTTCAGCAGGTATTTGAACCGGGTGATTCCGCGTTCCTCAAGCGCGTCGCGCAGCTTTTCGCGGTAGGGGGCGGAGCCGCCGTCCAGCATCATGCTTTCGCCGCCGCACTGCAAAAACAGGCAGTCGCTTTGCCCGGCGGCAAACGCCGTCAGCCTGAAAAGCGGGCGGCGGTACCAGTCCTCCTTGGGCGGCTCTCCGCCCAGATATACCTGCGCGGCAGCCACACCGCCTATCAAAAAAACGACGGCGGCGCAAAGCGCGCCGCACGCCTTTCTACGAAGGCCGCGCCGGGTCATGGCTCGCCCTTCTGGTATTCGCTTTTGGTTTCCCAATGGGCCTGCTCCAGGGCGATATCGCGGTGGTTCACCGTGGTGCGATACCCCAGATCGCTCAGCCTTTGGCTGATGTATTCGGCAATGGCCACGCTGCGATGCGCGCCGCCCGTGCACCCGATGGCGATCACCAGGCGGTGCTTGCCCTCGGTAATGTAGTTGGGCAAAAGGAAGGCGAGCATATCCATGCACTTTTCCAAAAACGCCTGCGTTACGGGATGATCCAGCACAAAGTCGCGCACATCCTTATCCAGGCCCGTATGGCGGCCCAGCTCCGGAATGTAGAAGGGATTGGGCAGGAAGCGCACGTCAAACACCAAATCTCCCTCGCGGGGAATACCGCGCTTAAAGCCAAAGCTGAGCACCTCGATGCGCAGCGGCGGCTGCGCGTCGGCGTTAAAGACGATCTCCGCCAGCATTTTTTGCAGCGCACGCGGGCGCAGCGTCGAGGTATCAATCAGGTGATTGGCCGTTTCGCGCAAGGGCATCAGGCGGCTGCGCTCCTCGCGGATGGCCTGCTGAAGGGTAAGGCCCTCTCCGCTTAGCGGGTGATCGCGCCGGGTTTCCTTGTAGCGGTTCACAAGCACGTCATCGCTGGCCTCAATAAACAGGGTGTCGATATGGAAGCCCACCATGCGGGCCTCGTCAATCATCTTGGTAACGGCCTTCGCGTCAAAAAACTCACCGCTGCGAATATCCGCCGCGATGGCAACCATAGGGTTGTGCAAATGCGCGTTCTGGCACGCCTCCATAAAGGGAACCAGCATCATGGGCGGCAGGTTGTCCACGCAAAGCGCGCCCAAATCCTCCAGATAACGGATGGCCACGGTTTTGCCCGCGCCGCTCATGCCGGTTAAAATCAAAAACTGCATGCGCCCTTCCCCCTCTTTTGTGCTTATAAAACGCTTACGGGAGCATCCTCGCCCAAAATGCGCACCTCCGGCTCCAGCCTTACGCCTTCCTTTTCCCATACCGCCTGCTGTACCTTGGCAATCAGGGCGAGAAAATCGGCGGCGGTGCCGTTTTCATCGTTCACAAGGAAGCCCGCGTGCAGCGTGGATACGCTGGCCCCGCCCACGCGCAGGCCCTTGAGGCCGCACTGATCGATCATCGTGCCCGCAAAACGGCCCTCGGGACGCTTGAATGTGCTGCCGCAGCTTGGCAGCGCAAGGGGCTGCTTCTCACGGCGGCGGGCGTTAAACTCCCGCATGGTGGCGCGGATGGTTTCCTCATCACCTTTGGATAGCGCCACCGTGACCGACGTGATGGCGATTGGCTGCCCGGCGCGGCTCACGGCGCTTTGACGGTAGCCGAAGGCCATCTCCTCGTTGGTATAGGAAAGGGTATGCCCGTCCAACGCGCAGGCGGTCACATGGGTGATGACATCCTTCATCTCCCCGCCGTAGGCCCCGGCGTTCATGTAGGCCGCGCCGCCCACCGCGCCGGGAATGCCGTTGGCGAATTCCAGCCCGCACAGCGCATAATCCGCCGCCGCGTTGCTGAACTTTTGCAGCGTCGCGCCGCTTTGCGCCGTCAGGGCGAAGCGACCGTCCGGCAGGGGCACGGGGTCGCTCACCTCGCTAAAATTTTCCGCCAGGCGTATCACCAGCCCGCGAATGCCGCCGTCGCGCACCAGCAGGTTGCTGCCGTTGCCAATAATGGTGACGGGCACGTCCTGCTCCCTGGCGGCCAGCAGCGCCGCGCGCAGCTGCTCCACGGTGGCGGGCTCCGCCAGCACATCCGCCGGGCCTCCCAGGCGTAGCGTGGTATAGCGGCTCATCGGCGCAAGCTCGCTGAGCTGCCTTTTGGAAAAATCGCGCCTGAGCGCATCCAGAAGCCGTTGCCTTGCGGCTGCGTCCATGACGGCGCCTCCCCTCCGCCCAAATGACCGGGCCAGACTAAATTGTATCGCACTTGGCGGGCGATGTCAAAACCTTTCGCGCATTATTGTATGCAAACGTTGCCGGGATGATGCGAAAGAACGCCGCTTGCCCGCGCCCCCGCGCAATGCTATAATGGCCGCGGGCATGTGCCACTCATGCCTTCAAAGGGCCCGGGGCCGGTCATGAAGCGCTTTTGTGTCTGATGCAAAGCCTTTTCTACCGCCCGAGGGCAAGAATGATGAAAGGAGGTGCGGCCCATGGCGGACGCGCCCGTGACGGGCCGCTTCGCGCCCACGCCCAGCGGCAGGCTGCATTTGGGCAACCTGTTTTGCGCGCTGCTGGCCTACCTGTCCGCACGCAAGGCGGGCGGCCGGTTTTTGCTGCGTATTGAGGATATCGACCTGCCCCGCTGCCCTGCCCGTCTGGCGCGGCAGGCCGTTGAGGATTTGCGCTGGCTGGGCCTGGATTGGGACGGCGAGCCCCTCTATCAAAGCCGCCGCACCGAAATTTACGAGCGGCACCTTGCCATGCTTTCACAAAAGGGCCTGGTGTATCCCTGCTTTTGCACGCGGGCGCAGCTTCACGCCTCCGCCGCGCCTAACCTGGGCGATACCCAGTATGTGTATAACGGCGCATGCGCGCGCCTGAGCCGGGAGGAGGCCGGGCGCCTGGCCCTCACGCGCCGCCCGGCCCTGCGCATGCGCGTGCCGGATGAGGAGGTGCGCTTTACCGACGGCCTTTACGGCCCGCAGGCGGAAAACCTGGCCCGCGACTGCGGCGACTTTATCCTGCGCCGGTCGGACGGGTTGTTCAGCTACCAGCTTGCCGTGGTGGTGGACGACGCGCTCAGCGGCGTTACGCAGGTGGTGCGGGGCCGCGATATCCTGTCCGCCACGCCCAGACAGATCTATTTATTGCGCACGCTGGGCTATTCCGTGCCGGAGTATGTGCACATTCCCCTGCTGATGGACGCTCAAGGCCGCCGCCTGGCCAAACGCGATCATGATTTGAGCCTGACCGCGTTGTCAAGGCGCTTTACCTCGCGCGAGGTTGTGGGCATGCTCGCCTTCAGCGCGGGGCTTTTGCCCGAGCCGCGCCCCGCCGCGCCAAGCGAGCTGATCGCAGCCTTTGACTGGGCCAAGGTGCCCACGCAGGACGCGCGATTGCCGCAAGCGCTGTTTGACGGGCTGTAACGCGTTTCGGCGGCGGTCAATCGCGGGGGCGGGGGCAGCGTGCCCACACAAGCAATACGCCAGCCCCAAAAGGGCCGGCGCCAAGCTGTCGATAAACCTCATAGATACGCAAAGAGCCGCAGCGCCAGCCCAGACGGGCTGGCGCATCTCTCGCTTAAAAACGCTGCGGCATAAGGCTTTTGGGGCTCCGCCCCACCCCCCGGCAGGGGTTGACGGAGGTAATGCGCAAGGGCAGAGTGACAATGTTCCGTTGTCACTCTGTTCCGGCCAAAGGCCGGAATCGCACGTCCCAAATTTTCAATTTGGGACGTGCGACCCAGGCCCTGTGGGGCATTGGGCGAAGCCCAATGCGAATCGCAGGATATCAACCTCAATCGTCGCAGAGGGCACTGGCCGTGCCCTCTGCGACGATTGAGGTTGCGGGCTAAGTCCCCTGCATCCCGTGAATTGTCCGCCGCCGCCGCCCCGGCGTTCCCAGGACGGCTGCTTCTGCGATTATAGAATTCCCTTTTCCTTTGCGGTTTTTATGGACTGGTTCACGTAAAATACCAGCGCGCATAAGGTCAGGCATACGGCCAGCCATAGAAGAATCAAGTCCGGGGTGAGCGGCCAGCCCGGGCACGCGCCCAGGAACCATTCATGAAAATAGCTGGCAATCAGGCTGCCAATAAACACACAGTGCGCCACCTTGCCAATCATGCTGGAATACACCACAATGCCATGCTTGAGCATCACTACGCCGCCAATAACCATCACCAGCTCCTTGCCCAACAGGATAATCACCGCCGCCCAAGGGATCACCGGCGGGATCGCCGCGTTGCCGATGGCCATGCTGGCCATGGCGGTAAGCACCATCACCTTGTCGGCAAAGGGATCCATCAGCTTGCCAAAATCGGTAATCAGGTTAAAGTGGCGGGCGATGCGCCCATCCAGCAAATCGGTAAAGCTGGCGGCTAAAAAGGTGATAAGCGCCGCATATTTCATGCCCCGCACAAAAAAAGCCACATACACGGGCACCAAACAGAGCCGAATCAGCGTAAGCACGTTTGGCAGATTCAGGTTTTTTTTGATATACTCCCGGACAGTCAACATGGGGCCCTCCTTATGATCTATACAGCGCTATTATAGCATCAACCCCCAAGCCGCGCAATATGCGCCGTCTGAAAACAACAGCGTGCCCGCCTCAAAGCAGCGTTGCGGAGGCGCAAGCCCGCCGTATGCGGAAAAGCGCCATGATCGCACTTCCTGCATCCCCTAAGATACGCGCAATGCCGCTGGCCTGTCGCAGAACGAAAATCTGCGACAGACCCGTTGGCAGTCAACTGTGAAAGGCTGGCCGAGAACAAGTAGCTCCTTACAAAAAGCAGGCGCGTAGCGCCCTGCGCCCCAACCGGGCGCAGTCCACGGGTCAAGGGCGAAGCCCTTGAGATTGGGAAAGAAAAATGCTACAATAACTGATGCGGCCTCCTGATGGAGGGGTGTAGCTACGAAAGCAAAGGAGCATGCGGCCTTGACCACCTTCTTAACCCTGTTCAGCGGTTCCAGCGGAAATGTGGTGTACCTGGGTACGGAAAGGGGCGCCGTGCTGATCGATTGCGGCATGAGCGGAAGGCAGGTGCTGGACGCGCTGAACGCGGCGGGGCTGGACGCGGGTAGCCTGCGCGCCATGCTCATCACCCATGAGCATAGCGATCATGTAAAGGGCGCGGGCGTGCTGTCGCGTAAGCTGGGGCTGCCCATCTACGCCACGGAGGGCACCTGGGCGGGCATGGAGGAAGCCCTGGGCGACGTGCCCCTCAACCGCCGCATCGCAATCCGCGCGGGCGAGAGCTTCTTCCTTAACGATCTGGAAATCGCGCCGTTTTCCATTCCGCATGACGCGAACGACCCCGTCGGCTACCGCATCTTTACGAGAAGGGCCAGCGTGGCCGTGGCAACAGACCTGGGCTATTTTTCCCCCGAGGTGGAAAACGCCGTAACCGGCGCGGATCTGGTGCTTCTGGAAAGCAATCACGACCCCGATCTGCTCAAGCAAAACCCGCATTACCCGCAGCGGCTCAAAACCCGCATACTGGGCAAAAAGGGGCACCTGAGCAACGCAAGCGGCGCCGGGGCCGCCGTAAAGCTGGCGCAAACCGGCACGCGGCATCTGCTGCTTGGGCACCTGAGCAGCGAGAATAACACCCCCGAGCTGGCCTACCGCACCACGCACGCGGCGCTTACCGGCGCGGGCGCGCGCGTGGGGAGCGACGTAACGCTCAACGTGGCGGCGCGCTATCGCGCCAGCTTCCTGTATCACATTGGCTGAACTATTTTTGTATCACGGGAGGGATGATTTATGAAGAACACGCTGAAACGCCTGCTGGCGCTGTGCCTGTGCCTGGCTTTGCCGTTGAGCTGCGCCCTGGCCCAGGAGGAGGGCTTGGAGGACTTCGTGCCCGCCGAGCTTACCGATGAGGAGCTTGCACAGTGGCAGGCCTGGGCCGAGGAGAGCGGAGCGGACAGCGACGCCGAAAGCGCCATAGCGCAAAATGCCGCCGACCTCACCAGTGAGGAAGAAGCCATCATGAACGAGATGGCCAGCCTCATGGAGGACGCCACCATGGACGCGGAGGTGGATTTGAACAACCTGGAGGTCAACGAGGATCTGCCCGATAACGTGGTCAACATCCTGCTTCTGGGCGTGGACAACCGCTCCGTCGAGCTGGAAACGGGCCGCTCGGACGCGATTATCATCTGCTCCATCAACCGGGATAACGGTTCCATCAAGCTGACCTCCATCGCGCGCGATACCGCCGTGGTGGTGCCCGGCTACAAAAGCCGCAAGCGTATTAACACCGCTTTCAAATTTGGCAGCAAGGACGGCGACCTGGCCAAGGGCGCGGAGCTTGCCATGAAAACCGTAAACCGCAACTTCCAAATGAACATCGAGCGTTACGTGGTGGTCAACATCCACGGCCTGGCGGATATCATCGAGGCCCTGGGCGGCGTGGAAATGGAGCTTACCAGGGCGGAAGCCAAGGCCATCAATTACGAGCTGCATGTGAAGGAGCCCATGGACAAGGTGAAGCGCGACCGCCTTGAGGAAAAGGACGGCGTGCAGCACCTCGACGGCATGGAGGCCGTTACCTACGGCCGCATCCGCAACATTAAGGGCCAGAACGATTTCAACCGCAACGGCCGCCAGCGCATCCTTCTGGAAACGCTGCTCAAAAAGGTCATGGTGGATATGGATCTTTCCAAATTCCTCACCCTGATCGAAACCGCGTTGCCCTACGGCATGACCAACCTCACCGCCGAGGAGCTACTCTCCCTGGGCATGGCCGTGCTCTCCGGCGACGCTATGCAAAACCTTCAATCCGGCGGCGACGTTGTGGGCCAGTTCTCCATTCCCATGGAAAAGCAATACGGCTACCGCGAGTTTGACGGCGCAAGCCTCATCTATATCAGCGACAAGCGCATGGCCACCACCCTCTCCGCCCTCTACGACTTCCTCTACTAACAGCAGGGGCAGTGCCCCTGCACCCCCGGACTGCGGCCCCTGTGGGGGCCGCAGGGCGCTTCGCGCCTGCGTGGCGGGGGTGGCGACACATAAGCGAATACGCCCGATGGCAGAAGGCCATCGGGCTTTGTGCCGCCGGGCCGCAAAAGGGCGGCCCGGCTTTGTGCGGCTTGTATGGGGGCGCGGTGCGCTTCGCGCCGCGCTCTTTGTACAGCGGCGGGTGTGGTGAAATTGCGGCAGCTTTTATGACGAGCTGGGGATACGCGGCAACCCAGCTTTTATAATGGCTTTTTTTACGGTACGGCGGCAGATGCGAGCAGGCCGGTGGCAAGGGCAAAGCCCTTATGGAAAAAGCCATACGGCCCTTCTCCATCCGGCGTAGCCGCACATGCGCATCCATTTCGCGCATCAGCAGTATGGGGTACAGTGCGCTCCCCTTCCTCAAAGCCGGGCCGCCCTTTTGCGGCCCGGCGGAAAAAAGCCAGACGGCCCTTTTGCCGTCTGGCGTATTAGCATATGTGCAGCCATCCCCCGCCCAGCAGGCGCGCAGCGCCCCTGCGGCCCCCACCGGGGCCGCAGTCCGGGGGTGCAGGGGGTCACCCCCTGCCCTATTTCAGTTCGCGCTCGATTAGCTTGCTCAGGGCGTACACGTCCCGATCCATTTCGCGCTGGTCGGGGCCTTCGATCATCACGCGCACGCGGGGCTCGGTGCCGCTGGCGCGCACCACCAGGCGGCCCTTGTCCTTATACTTCTTTTCCAGCTCGGCGATCTTCTGAACAATTTTTTCGTTCTTATCAAAATCGTATTTCTTATTGTCGGCTACGTTCGCGGCGTATTGGCTTTGGGGCATCATCTGCATTACGCCAGCCAGGCGGCTTAGGGGCTGCGCTGCCTTCACCATGGCGCTGATTACCTGCACGGCGGTCACCAGCCCGTCGCCGGTGGTGTTGTAATCCAGCAGAATCACATGGCCGCTTTGCTCGCCGCCCAGCACATAGCCGTCCGCAAGCATCTTTTCCAGAACGTAGCGGTCGCCCACCCTGGTTTTTTCCATTTTTACGCCATGCTTTTTCATGGCGATATCCAGGCCCATATTGCTCATCACGGTAGCCACAACGGTGTTTTGGCGCAAGCGTCCCTGATCCTTCAGGTACAAGGCCAGCATGGCCATCACCTGGTCGCCGTTGATAAGCTGGCCGCGTTCGTCCACAGCCATCAGGCGATCCGCGTCGCCGTCAAAGGCGAAGCCCACGTCCGCGCCCAGCTCGCGCACAAGCTCGCAAAGGCGGCGCGGATGGGTGGAGCCGCAGTTATCATTGATATTGGTGCCGTCGGGCTCGTGATAGTAGCAGCTCACCTTCGCGCCCAGCTCCTTAAACACGAGGGGAGCCACCTCGTAGCTTGCGCCCTGGGCGCAGTCCAGCACCACATGCAGGCCGTCCAGACGCACGTCGGTGGTTTCCTTTACAAAGTCCACATAGCGGCGGGTGGCGTTGCGCTGGCGCACCGGGCGGCCCACGCGCTCGCCCACGGGCACCTCAAAATCCGCGGGCATGCCGGTTTTCACAATCTCCTCAATGCGATCCTCAATGGCGTCGGGCAGCTTATAGCCGTTTTTATCAAAGAATTTGATGCCGTTGTATTCCACGGTGTTATGGCTAGCGCTGATAACCGCGCCCGCGTCCGCCTCGTAATACCGGGTGAGATAGGCGATGGCCGGTGTGGGCAGCACCTCCACCAGCACGGCGCGTGCGCCCACGCTGCAAATGCCCGCCACCAGCGCGCTTTCCAGCATCTCGCCGCTGATGCGCGTATCACGTCCCACAAGGATGGTAGGGCGATGCACATCGCTGGCGAGCACATAGGCGCTGGCCTGCCCCAGGCGGAAAGCAAGGTCGCAGGTGAGTTCGCTGTTGGCAATGCCGCGCACGCCGTCGGTTCCAAACAATCTGGCCATAATGGCTCCTTTCCGGCTTTCGCCAGGAACACGCAGGTGTTCCAAGAAAATCGCGCCGGGAAGCCCGGCGGACAAGTTGTTATAGAATGTATCTTTGGTAGTATACTCCTGATTTGAGAAAAGTGCAAGGGTGGGGCTGCGCCGTTTTATGCGGGGTGGCCCCCCGCGGGGGGCTGGGGGCCGGGGGGCCTCGCCCTTTTTACGGGCTGAGCGCCCGCGGGGCTGGGGGTTCGCTTTTTTGCGGGGTGGCCCCCGCGGGGGCTTAAATCTGCATTCTTGCGGAAGCAGTTCCGCGGAACAGGGTGGGGGCTACGCGCCCCACACCCTGCGCCTACTCTTTCTGGAAAGAGTAGGCAGAAAGCGGCGGCACGCAGTCCAGCTCAATCGGCGCGTTGGGCACTAGCCGTGCCCAACGCTTGTTTCGCTGGCAGCCTGCGGGTCGCTTTCGCCTTCGGCGAATGGCCCCCAGGGCCACCGCTTCCCTACGGCTCGGCAAAACCCCCTTAATGCCAGTTTTGGGCGCGGGGACGCACAATCGGCGCTATTTGTGCGGGAGTTGGGCTTGCCTTGTTATGTTGACTTATGCGGTGTGCGTCCTGATCCGCGTCCAAAACCGGCGGGGGTTTTTGCCTGCGCTTGCTATTGCCGCTCTTGTGCGTTTGGCTCCGGGTTTAGGAGTTTGGCCTTGCGGGCGCGGGTTGGGGTGGAGCGGCGCTCCGCGCCG
>JALEIQ010000348.1 GCA_022769795.1 Clostridiales bacterium | reverse complement strand
AATGGCGTTGCCGGTAATGCTGTCAAACGCATACCCATAGCCGCAGGCGGAAGCAGCCTCTATCAGCCTGTGCCCTCCATCCACCTCAAAAGCTACATGGGGATCATATGCAATCGCGTCCAACTTGCGGCCAACATGGGCGCAATGAAAATAGAGCCGGGGCTGTTCTTCCGTCCAAAGATAGCCATAGTTCATAGGCACGATGTACAGCCCTTCGGCGTCGCGCATAGCGATGCGGCACACCTTACACTCATCAAGAATACGCTCAAGTTCTTCGCGGTTTGTGACCGCACGCTCTGCGCGACGCATGGTTCTCATGTTTCCTCCTCCCCGGATTGGCCAAGCATGCGGCGCGCTTCCTCGCCCTTCACAGCCTCCACCCGGCGCAGTTTTTTCTCTATGGCGCGTGTTTTTACAAAAGCGGTATCAATGCTGTCAGTGGCCTGCTGTAGCTTTTCCTGTGTTTTTTGAAGCAATGTGGCAAAGCTGCCAAAATCGCCCTTCACAGCCCCAAGCAACTTCCATACCTCGGCAGAACGCTGCTCTATAGCCAGCGTGCGGAAGCCCATTTGCAGGCTGTTAAGCAGCGCCAGCAGGGTGCTTGGGCCGGAGATCAGCACGCGCTGCTCCCTCTGAATGGCTTCCACCACGCCTGCATGCCGCATCACTTCGGCATAAAGCCCTTCCAGCGGCAGAAACATCACCGCAAAATCAGTGGTATAAGGAGGCACGATATACTTACCAATACGTCGCGCCTCAGTGCGCACCGCATTCAGTAGCGCTTTCTGCGCGCCCTCCACGGCCTGCTGGTCGCCGTTCTGCGCGGCTTCGGTCAGGCGGGCATAGTCCTCCTGAGGAAATTTGCTGTCAATAGGCAAGTAAACGGGCGCGCTTCCCTCCTCGCGTCCCGGCAGGCATACGGCGAACTCCACACGCTCCGCACTTCCGGGAGATACGGCTACGTTGCGCTGGTATTGCGTATCCGTCAAGGCCTGTTCAAGCAGCGCCCCAAGCTGAATTTCTCCCCATACGCCGCGCGTTTTTACGTTGCCCAGCATGCGTTTCAAATCTCCAACGCCGCTTGCCAGGCTATGCACCTCTCCCAAAGAGCGGTATACCTGTTCCAGACGCTCGCTCACCTGTGAAAAGCTTGCGCTTAGACGCTTTTCCAGCGTATCGTTGAGCTTTTCATCCACGGTTTGGCGCATTTCGCTTAGCTTTTGCGCGTTTTCTTCCCGCAAAAGGCGCAGGCTTTCCTCCATGGTGCGGCGCAACGTTTCCATGCGCGCCTCGTTTTGGGACAGCGCGCGTGCCGTAGCCGCCTCGCCATCCTGCATGCGTCCTTCAATACGCTTCAAGCTTTCCTCGGTGATGCGCTGCATGCCCTGCTGGCGCTGGTCAAACGCCTGGGCGTTATCGTAGCTTTGACGGATCAGCGCGTTCACCTGCTCGCCCTGCGCGCGGCTCACACCGCCAAAGGTATTGACCAGACCTTCGTTAAGCTGACGCAGGCTTTGCAGCAATTCTTCGCGCTGATGAGCGTTCTGCCGGGCAATATCATCCATATAAGCGTCCTGGTAGCGTAATTGCTCCTCGTGCATGCGGCGTAGCAACCGTCGCGTGCGCGCCTGCATGCATAGGCATAGTATCAGCCCAATAAGACACAGCACGCCCAACGCCGCCGCCAAAAGCCGCCACACCTGTGCATCCGCCAAAAAAGCCATGCGTAAACCCGCCTTTCGTATCAGGTAAATGATAGTCATGACCACCGGCTAAGCCGGTGGCTTGATTAAGCCCTAGAAGGGCATAGTACTAGCGAAGCGTCTCAAGACGCATCGAAAGGTTTGCCAACCGCTTATCTTTCACGGACTGCCGCTTAAGCGGCGGTCTTTTCTTT
>JALEIQ010000317.1 GCA_022769795.1 Clostridiales bacterium | reverse complement strand
AAGACGTCCGGCATCCTGTTGCATGAGGTAGTCTGAGTTTTGTACCATCAAAGAGAGATAATCCATCGTGGTTGACTCGATCTCCCTGGCGAAATAGCGCTGGTTGAGAAGCGTGATGAGCAGCGTTGAAAACAGCAGCAGCACGCAGAACACCAGCAGCAGCCGGGGGAAAATATTCAGCTTGCGTAGCCCGGCAATCACGCGCCGGTCCAGGCGCAGAGGCCGTCTTGCGTTCATCCGCTTTTCCTCCCGCCGGGTTTTCCTGAATTCATTATAGCATAAAACGCGCCGCAACACAACGGCGGCGCAAAACAACGGGGATGCCGGTTCAATGCCGGCATCCCGTATTCGTTTTGAAGGCTTACTTCGTCTTATTGGCCGCGTTAAAGGCTTCCAGAGCCTCCGCCTCCGCGAGCGCCTGCGCCTCCGCGAATTCCTTCTGCGGGTCGGCGGACGGGTCGGTCAGGATCTTCTGCACGGCGCGATCCACGTAGGAACCGAAGTCCGCCTTGCCGTAGAACTCCAACCGGCCGATTTCGCCCACGCCCGCGAGCACATCGCGGTACTCCTCCGGGAACTCGGCAAAGTCGGTGATGCTCATGTCGGTGCGCGGCAGGGTAATCGGGGCAATTGCGCCCTTGCTGGCGAGGTTCTCAAAGTAGATCGTGCGCTCCTCGCGCCCCATCTTCCAGCTGATGTACGTCCACGCGGCGTCCTTCTTGGCTTCCTCGACGCTTGCGTTGATCACATAGCAGGTGCCCGCAATCGCGGTCGCGGACTTGCCGGACGGGCCGGCGGGCGGCAGGCACAGGCCCACGTCGTCCAAATCCATGCCGCGGTTGGCCACATCCATAACCCAATCGACGGCAAAGGGCATCATCGCAATCTTGCCACGGCTGAACTGCTCCAGCAGGTCGTTAAACTTGAGGGTGCGGTCGCGCTGGAGCACCTTGCTGGCGGCCAGCTCCTGGTAGTATTCCGCGGCGCGGATCACAGCCGGATCGGTGAAGGTGAGGGTGACGGTGCCGTCCTCGTTCTCACGCGTCAGGTCGCCGCCCGCCTGCCATACATAATACTGGAAGAACCACTCCGTCCACTCGGCGGCCAGCGTCGCGTACCCGGCGACCTGTCCGTCCGGATCGTTCAGCTTCTTGGCCATTTCAAGCGCTTCTTCCCACGTTTTGGGCGCGCCTTCCAGACCGGCGGCTTTAAAGAGGGACTTGTTGTAGCCAAACAGCATGGGCGTTACCTGCACCGGCAGGCCGTATACGTTGCCGTCGCGCGTGAACATTTCCAGATAGGTCTTGTCCAGATACTCGGTTTCGTCCCACTCGTCCAGATAGCGGTTGAGCGGCTCCACGATGCCCGCGGCGATGTACTTGTCCATCATGGTGAAGGAGCCCTCGATCAGATCGGGCGCGGTGCCCGCGGCGACCGCCTGATAGAACTCGTTGCCCGGGTCGCCTTCCTTCACAACCTCGTTGAAGGTGATCCAGGGATGCGCCTCCAGGAAGGCGGCCTTGCGCTCATCCTCCGCCTCGTCCGAGTTGCGGCTGGTCACCCACATCGTCAGCTCCACCGGCTCATGCGTCTGCTCCGCCATCGCCGGAATGCTCAGGCAGCTAACCGCAAACAGCACGCAGGCTACTAAAACCCACCATTTCTTCATTTTCATGTGTTTTTTCCTCCTTTTTTGGGTTCTGTCGGTCCGATGAGATTCCTGTTATTCATATCATACCAAAGGAGGCTCCGGCGCGTAAATGTCCTAAATTTGTCCTGACAGGCAAAAAAATCGCCCTCACCCGCTCCCGCGGCCGGGCTTCCCCTCGCCCCGCCCCGCCATGTGGACAAAATAAGTGACCAAAGCGGACAAGGCTTCCTCTTTCTGCCCGCCGCGCCTTCTTTATAGAATAAGGAAAAGGATGTTGACAGAAAGGAGCGGATTGCGATATGAAAAGCACCCAAACAGGCGCGCAAACCGGGCTGGCCCCGCGCGCCGCAAAGGAGCGCGGATATTTTCTGCGCCAGAAGATCACGCCCTGGCTTATTTTGCTGCTGCCGATGGCGTTCACGCTCTGGCTCAAATACATTCCGATTTTGCGGGCGGTGTATATCTCCTTCTTCAACTACGACCCCATCCGCCAGCCGGGGGAATTCGTGGGCCTTGGCAACTACAGGACGATGTTTTCCACGCGCTACTACTGGGAGGCGTGGGGCAACACATTTGTATTCCTCGCGCTGCAAATCGGCATGACGTTTTTCATCCCCATCATTCAGGCGCTCTTTCTGAATGAAATCCGGCGCTGCAAGAGCGCCTTTTCCACCATGTATCTGCTGCCCACGCTCATCCCCACCACGATTAACGTTATCATCTGGCGCTGGGTATGGCATCCCGATTACGGCGTGGCCAACGCGCTGGCGAAGCTCCTTGGCGCACAGCCCCAGACCTGGCTGAGCGACCCGTCGCTGGTTAAATTCTGCATCGTCTTTCCCGGCGTTATCGGCGGCGGAATCGCCGTGCTGCTGTATCTGTCCGCCATACAGGGCATTTCCCCGGACATGATGGAGTCCGCCGCCATTGACGGCTGCACGGGCTGGAAGCGCATCTTCTACATCACCCTGCCCAACATCCGCTTCATCATTTTCATCCAGCTCATCATGGCGGTTTCCTCCGCCATGCAGATGCTGGACGCCCCCTATATGTTCGCCGCCGGAGGGCCCAGCGGCGCTTCCACCACGCAGGGTATTTACATTTATAACGCGTTTAACCGGGATTACAATTACGGCAGAGGCTCGGCGGCCTCCGTCGTGCTGCTGCTTGCCGTCATGGCGATTACCCTGCTGCAAATGCGCTTTGAAAACGCGGAAAGGGAGTGAACGGATATGCGCAGGCGCTCATCAGACCGGCTGACGGCGGGCGACCGCTCCTTGCGCGCAATCGCCCTCGCCGTCACGTGGATTTCCATGCTGCTGATCCTGTTCCCGTTTGTTCTGACCATCAGCAACGCCATGAAGGACAACGTGAGAATCTACGATGTGCCACCCGGCATCCTTCCCAGCCCGGCGCGGTCGCTGAGCATCGTTGTGGATTATGACGGCGTAGAGGCTGAGAACCTGGAGGCCGCCATCCGCGACGATATGGTAAGCGCCATGTTCGGCGTTTACACGAGGCTGAGCCGCAGCTCCATCTTCGAAACCCGCTTCTACGGCGTTCGGGGCGGAAAGACGGTGTTCTATGCCCGCGCCCACCAGATTCAGCTTCAGATGGAAAAGGACTACGGCATCTACAAGGGCACCGTCCTCAAGCCGCAAACCCTGCTCTACAGGGATCGCGCGGAGCGCGCCGCCCGGGCCATCGGCTATGCGTTTGGCGCAAACGGGCTGGCGGATCACGCCGCGCCCACCCTCGCGCAGGCCGAAACAATGGAAACGCTTATGGAGGCCCTCGGGGAAAAGTTCCCGCTGCGGGGCCACCTGTCCGCCTGCAACCTGCGCAAAAACAACGCGCTGCTGCTGGAGAGCTTCGTCCACTACATGAAGCTGCCCCAGTACATCTACGGCAAGGACAATCCGCGCATCGCAACCTACGGCTTCATGGCCTTCGTGGGAAACACCGTGCTGGTCATCGGCTTCGCCATCCTCGCCCAGCTGCTGCTGTGCTCCGTTTCCGGCTTTGTGATCAGCCGCCTGCTTCAGCCGCGCGCAGCGCGCCTTGCGCTCATGTTCTTCCTGGGGGCCATGATGATTCCCTTTGTAAGCATCATGATTCCCCAGCTGATTATGTACAGGGAGATGGGCGCTTACAACAACTACGCGGCGCTCCTGCTCCCCTTCCTCTACCCGTATGGCTTCTACGTCTATCTGTTCAAGGGCTTCTTTGACCGCATCCCCCACTCCTACTTTGAGGCGGCGCGGCTGGACGGCGCGTCCAATCTCTACCTATATGCCTCCATCTGCATGCCGCTGTCCAAGCCCATCATCGCGCTGATTGCCTTGCAGGTATTCCTGGGCAACTGGAACGACTTCTTCTGGGCCTGGCTGGTCACGGAGAAGCAGGATCTGTGGACGCTGAACGTGGCGCTCTACAACATCTCCAACAACGTGAGCACCAAGCAGAACGCCCTGATGGGCATCGCGTTTGTCACAATTTTGCCGGTCATCCTGCTTTCACTGATTTTCTCCAAACAGCTCAAGGAAAGCATCATGGCTTCCGGCGTGAAAGGATAATCTCTATGAAGCATTTTACACCGGATATCCGGGTGGATCTTCCTCGTGGGAAAGATGCCGCCGTCAGCGTGGCGCGCTTCGGCGCAAGAGCGGAGGCGGGGTTTTGCAACACGCTCCCCTTCCGCGACGCCATCGGCTTTTGCAAGCGCGCGGGCGGAGGCGTTCTCCACATTCCCAGGGGCGTTTATCACTTCTATCACGCGCCGGGCGATGTTCACCTCCCGCTGGACGGCCTCGCGGATGTGACCATCGAGGGAAACGGAAGCGAGCTGATTTTCCACACGCCGGTCGCCTATTGGGATATTCGCAACTGCGAGCGCATCCACATGCGCAACCTCGTAATGGACTGGGCCTGGGAGGACGCTCCGCTCGCCAGCGTGGGCAAAATCGCCGCCGTTGCGGAGGACGGCAGCGCCATCGACGTTGACTTTCCCACCTGCGAGCGCGTCCCGCTCCCGTTTGAGATTCGCATCGCAGGCCCCTTCGATCCCCACAGGTATACGCCCGGCTGTGCCGGGGGCATCGAGTTTCGCCCCTATGAAAACAGGCACGTCAGGCTGACGGGCGACCCCGCGGAGGATGAGCGCCTGCGTCGCCTGGTGCGCGAGTTGAGCCGAATTTTGAAGCCGGGCGCGGAGCGCCTTGGCGAAAACCGGCTGCGCTTTGCCACGGAGAGCCCCGCGTGGGCCGCCCGGCATTTCAAAGCCGGTCAGTGCTATAACTTCCGCCACTTTGAATACGACGGCGTGGCCGTGCGCGTGAGCGCAAGCAGGCATATCACGCTGGAGCGGGTCACGCTCTACGGCTGCCCGGGGCACGGCTTCCTGTGCAACGGCTCGGTGAGCCATCTGCGCTTCAGCGCCTGCCGCATTCTGCCCCGCCCGGGCACAACCCGCAGCGTTTCCGTATCGGTGGACTGCTTGCACGTGGGAAACTCGCAGGGGCACATTCTCATCGAGGACTGCGACTTTTCCGGCGCGGGGGACGACTGCGTCAACCTGCACGATAACTCCTGCATGGGCCTGCGCAGGCTGGACGATCACACCCTGCTTGCGCTGCGCGCCCGCGAGGACGCAATGCAGCTTGATTGCGGCAGCGTAATCGAGCTGCGCGCGCCGGATCTGTCCCCGCTTTTCTATCAATCGGAGGTTGTGCGGGCGCTCTACCTGGACGGCGAATGTGAACTGACGCTGCGTGACCCGCTGCCGGAAACGATTCCCGAGCAGAGCGTTCTTTTCCACCGCAGCTTTCACACCGACCATTACGTAATTAGAAACTGCCGCTTCTCCAACAACCGCGCGCGCGGCGCGCTGTTGCAGGGCAGCCATGGCCTTGTGGAAAACAACGTGTTTGAGAACATCCAGGGCGCGGCCATCCAGATTGAAACCGGATGCGAGAGCCGCTGGAGCGAAGGCCAGGGCGTTTACGACCTGCTGATTCGCGACAACGTGATTCGCCACTGCGATTTAAACGCATGGCAGATGGCGGTCATCTACATGGGCGTCTATCTGCCGCAGGGGCGCACGGATTACCCCATATTCGAGGATGTGGAGGTGTGCGGCAACACCCTCGTCGATTGCCCGCGCCTGGCCGGTTTTTTCTCCTCGTGCAGAAACGTGCGGGTGCATAACAACGCCGTCATCAACGCCGGGCAGCTCGATTACAGCGCGCCCTGCTACGGGTCGAGCACGATGGAAGCGCCCATCTACGACGAGCGCTACGAGGGCATTTTCCAGTTCGCGCACGCGCAGGATTGCTCGGCGGAGGACAATACCATTGTGAGCTTTGTGGAAGGGGAGCGGGGCTATGCGGCGAAAGAAGGCGGGTGAGAGGAGCTTCATTCCTCAACGCCATGCTTCGCGTTCGTTCTGCAAAAAATAGATGCGAAACGGCCGGGCCGCATCCGCCTGTTCTTTCTTTCTGCCCGGCAGCTTCGCGCTGCTGATCGCGGAGTGTTCCGCCTGGGCGGGGGAGGCTGACGGGCGCGCTAACGCAACACGCCATACGGCAGGCTGAAACGGGCCGCCGTATGGCGTGTTTTTCTCTATCCAGTTCTTGATTGGGGACTTATTTATGCCCTCTGCCCCAGCAGGTTGTGCATTTTCCGTTCATGCAGTTATAGGCGGTGCAGTCGACCGTCATGTATTGGTCGCCTACCCATTTGGTCACCTTGCCACTGCCGCCGCAGGTGTCGCACCTGCCGTCCCCACCGCAGCTCGGGCAGTCGTCGAACAGCTCGCTGCCGCCGCCGCCCGTCGGGGAGGGCTGCTCCGCAGCGTCCTCCATGCGAACGGCCGCGACCGCCTCGTACTCATACGGAGCCGTGTCAAACGAGGCGTACACATAGAATACCGCCTCCCTGCGCCCGGCATCCCAATACATAACGCGGATGGACACATCCTTCAGGTCGTTTTGATCGTCACGGAAGCAGAGCAGGTAATCGCCATTGTGGCAAACGCCTAGAATCCGATCGCTGAACCTCCATTCCAGGAAGGCCTCCATCGACTTCAGAGCGGTGCTTAAATTGCCGTTGTAGCCGATTGTCCGCTGGTCAAAGAAGTCCCCGGTGACCACGCTGTTATACGGCACTGTCAGAAGAATGGATTCGTTCCGATAGAAATTGTAGATTCGCAGTTCCTCGCGGCTTTGCTCCCTGTTGCGCAGAAGCGTCGCGTCGGTTGTACATACGCTGCCGTCGCGGTAGACCATCGCCTCGCCCACCCTGACGTGGAAGCGCCCGTCGCTGGTTTCATAGCTTCCATCGCTATGGCGGAGCAAATCGGAAGCCAGCGATTGCCCAGCGGGCGCGGTGGATACCCGTCCTCCGCCGGCGCGCAGCCCCAGGTCGTCAAACTCCAGCCCGTCCACAATGCGGATGCTGCCGTTGCACCTTGACCTCTCTAACAGGCCGTAAACGGTCACGTCCCCGTACACGCCGTCCTCAAAGTTCATTTCGGGCTTATCGCCGCTCACCCTGGCGGGACCGGTGTATTTGAGCGCATAGCTGAAAACGACGGTATCATGCTTATCGAATCGATCATAATGGCTGTCCAGGAGCTCAAAATTGCCCTCCGCGCACAGCGCCTTCACATAGCCGGCAATCAGCTCATAGGAATCTTCGCCGCCCCTGAAGCTTCGGTACTGCTGGCCGTTCTTGTCTGTGCCGGCGCGCTCAAAGGTCATTCTGTTTTGCATGTAGCTGTACAAATCCTGCACCGCCGCGTCGTTCTCCGAGGCGGGAAGCGCCGCCGCCGTCGAAACGATTTCCGGGGCGTTCTCCACGGCGTTTTCCGCTGGCTCGACGCCCGTGCCTTCCTCAGGCGCGAAGGGTGACACATACCCGTATTCAGCCACATGAATGCCGCAAA
>JALEIQ010000300.1 GCA_022769795.1 Clostridiales bacterium | reverse complement strand
CCCAGCACATCCCGGTAATTTTGCAGCCCGGCGAAGGGCTGGTTGAGCATGGAGGCGAAGCTCCAGTCGCAAAAGCTCATCCACAGCAGGCGAAAAATGGGGTAGACCGTAAACATGCCAAAGACGAGCAACCCCGGCAGCAGCAACAACGCTATCTGGATGCGGTTCAAGCGGGATTTGAGTACCAAGTCAATCGCCTCCTGAAAAAGCGTTGGCGGAGCGGGCGAACCCGCCCCGCCTATGGTTGACTTTCTTTCGCGCGTCAGGTATGATGATTATTGGTTAAGGAGCTCATCAAACGCCGCGGCAAGCTCATCCATGGCTGCCTGGGCGGTTTTTTCGCCGCTGACAACGGCGGTCATGGCCATGGTCAGCGCGTTGTCCATCTCGCTCCAGGCAGCCACGGTGGGCCGCGCCTTCGCGGTTTGAATGGCTTCGATGAAGGGCGCGTAGGAGGCGTTCTTCACCGTATCGGATTCCAAAGCCGCCTTGTTGACGGGAATCTGGCCGCACTTGGCCATTTCGGTCTGGGCGTATTCGCCGGTCATGAATTGCATGAAGGCCCAGGCGGCTTCCTTGTTGGCTGTGGTGAACATCGCAATGTCCTCGCCGCCCAGAACGGAAACGCTGCCGCCCTCGCCCGCGGGGATGGGCGCTGTGCCATAAGCCACGTCAGGATATGCGCCCTCCAGCTCGGCCGTTTTCCAGGGGCCTTCCAGCATCATGGCGTAGCGGCCTGTGCCAAAGCCGTCCGTCATGGGAATATCGCCGCTGTTGAAGCCGGTAATCGCGCCCTCCTTCACCAGCGCCGCGAAGGTTTCGACGGCCCGAACGGTAGCCTCGGAGTTCACATAGCCGGTGGCAACGGTTTGCTCGTCATTGGTCAGGCTGCCGCCAAAGCTCCAGATGAAGGGGCAGATGTTCCAGCCGCTCAGGGCGGGCTCGTTCCAGCCCCATACCTGCTGGCCGTTGGCGTTGGCGCCGGAGAGCGCGCGCACGGCCTGAACCCATTCCTCCATGGTGGAGGGAACCGCCACGCCCGCGGCCTCCAGCATCGCGGTGTTGTAGAACAGGATTTTGCTGTTGGTGTTTAACGCCAGCGCGTAGCTGCCGCCGCCGATTTTAGCGGTGGACATGGCGCTGTCCAGCAAGGCTGCGGATACCTCCGCAAAGTCGGGCATTTCCTGATCGAGCGCGACCAGCACGCCCATCTTCTGGAATTCCGGCAGCCAGGCGATGTCGCAGCGGGCTACATCGGGCAGGCTTTTGGAGCTTGCGCTGACAAGAATTTTGTCGTGCAGCTCCGCCCACTCATGCGAAACGGCGTTGACCTTGATCCCGGGGTTTTCGCTTTCAAACTTGGGAATGAGCACGTTCATCAGCGTTTCATTCTCCGCCGACTGCGCGCTGTAATGGTGCCAGAAGCTGATGGTCACAGGGGTTTCTGACGATTCTGCAAGGGCTGTGCAAGCCGCCAAGCCGATAACAGCGCTGAGCAGGACCGCCAGAATTTTTTTCATTGTGGACATGGTTCGTTCCTCCTTTTATGGAATGATGATCTTAACGGCGCGCGCGGGAACCGGAATGCTTCCCCCCGCCGCCGCGAAGTCCTGGCTTTCGCCACCCGTGTTGAAGGCGGCAATGACGCGGTCGTTCTGATAGGCTCTTTCAAAAACGAAAAGCTGCCTCTGGCTGTCGCACAGCAGGGTGCGGTACGCACCAAGCCGGATGGCCTCATGCGCGTGGCGCAGGCGGATGAGCTCCGTCACCCATTGAAGCAGCTCCTGATCCTGGTGCTCCCATTGCATGCCTGCGCGACATCCGGGATCGTTCCCGCCCGTCATACCGATTTCCTCGCCGTAGTACACGGCTGGGCTGCCGGGGAAAAGCATCTGGAAGGCGATTGCCAGCCTGAGCCGCCAGCCCTCGCCCCCCGCCTCGGTAAGAAAGCGTGCCGTATCATGGGAGGACAGGCAGTTATACAGGCACAACGTCGTTTCCTGCGGGTATTTCATCAGCAGCCTCTGCAACCGACGGTCAAGCTCCCGCGCGTCAATGGCCCGGCGCGCGAAGTAATCCGCCATAGCGTCCCGAAACAGATAATTCATCACCGTATCGAACTGGTCGTTTTCATTGAGCATGCGGGCGGCGTCGCCCCAGGTTTCACCCAGCAACAGCGCCTGGGGATATTCCGCGCGCAGCTCTCTTCGCAAATACCTTACGCAGTCCGCGTCCAGCTCGTCCGCCACGTCCAGCCGCCACCCGTCAATGCCCACGCGGCGAATCCAGTAGCGCATCACGGCTAGAATGAAGCCCTGTACCTGACGGTTGGCGGTATTCAGGCGCGGCATGTAGGGGTAATCCCCCACGCATTCATAGCAGGCCGCGTCAATGGCGATGGGATAGCGCTTGGGATAAAACCAGTCCCGAAAGCGCGAGCGCTCGCCGTTTTCCAAAAGGTCGCGGAAGGGCGCGAAGCGAACGCCCGTGTGGTTGAACACGCCATCCAGCAGGATGCGCAGGCCGCGCGCGTGCGCATCCTCAACCAACGCCTTGAGCTCCGCCTCCGTTCCAAAATCCGGGTCGATGGCAAAATAGTCCGTTGTGGCGTATTTATGGTTGAAATCCCCCTGAAAAACAGGGGTTAGGTAGAGGCAATCCACGCCTAGCCTTTGCAGGTACGGCAGCCTTTTGCGAATGCCCGCCAGATCGCCTCCCAGATAGTTTTCCCGCGTAGGCTCTGCGTTCCAATTTTCCAGCGCATGGGACTTGGGCAGGTAATCGCCTCTGGCAAAGCGTTCCGGAAAGATTTGGTAGTACACCGCGCCCATGGCCCATTCCGGCGGCGCGATCACATCGGCGGCGTTCACCTGCAAAAGCTCAAAGAACCCCTGGAACGGTTCTTCCCTGGTAAAGCCGCGCTCGCTGTAAAAGCCCTCGCCACCCTCCCTGTCCTTCAGATGGAAGAAATACTTGATATAGTGCGCTTCCTCCGGAAAAACCGTTTCCACAACCCATTCGGCGCTCTGACCGTCCTGTGCGCGGATTTTCAGGGAAAACGTAAACCGCTTCTCGGGCGTTGTACGTTTCCAGCAGACGATGCTGCATTGAGTGATATCCTCGCTGGCGGTGAGAATGCGAAAACGGACGATATTCCGTGCAATCGGTTGCCTAAACAGTAAAACAGAATCATGACGGATGGCCGCGGCATTCATGCTTTTCACATCCTCTGGCTTGATGCACGCTCAATCAGCGTGGTTCCCAGCAGCACCTGCTGGCTGGGCGTGTGATGATCGATATGCTGAAACAAAAGGCGTGCCGCCTGCTCGCCAAGAAGGGCCGTATCCACATCCACAGAGGTAAGCGGCGGGTCGGTAAACTCCGCCAGAGGATAGTTATCAAACGTTACCACGCCTATCTGCTCGGGAATGCTCAAGCCTTCCGCGCGCGCCGCTTTCAAAAGGCCGAAGGCGCTCATGTTGTCATTGCAAAGAAAAGCGTCCGGACGGATGGCGCGCCCAAGCGCCTGTGCGGCTGCGCGCTGGGCATCCTCCACGGTGCCGTCTGTGGGATAAACCAGCGCGTCCTGGTTTTCCAGGGTTTTTTCATAGCCTTTGACGCGGCGCTTGCTAAAGCCCGTCCGGCCCTCGCCGCCCAGATAGGCGATGCGCTGGTAGCCGCGCGAGCGCAGATGGCTCACCGCCATTTCCGCGCCCTGCGCGTTGTTTACATCCACCCAGCTCAGGCCGTTATGCGCGGCTTCCGGCTGGCCCAGCACCACGCAGGGAAAGGACTGAATTTTTTGAAGAAGCGAGGGCTTCACGGTGGAGGGCGGCAAAATAAGGCCGTCTACCTTCCGCTCCAGCATCAGCTTTTCAATGCTGCCCATGCCTCCGGCGCGCTTGGCGCCATTGGCCAAAATGACATGATAACCGCGTTCCTGCGCTACTTTTTCCACAGCAAACAGGCTGCGGTTAAAGAAAACGTTGCTGAACGCCTCCGCGTCCTCGGCGTCCACAACCACGCCAATCGCGCCGCTCTGCCCGTTGGCCAGGCTGCGGGCCAGGCTGTTTGGATGGTAGTCCAGCTCCCGCATGGCGGCGTATATCTTTTCGCGCGTTTCCTCCATTACGGTGGCTTTGCCGTTGAGCACGCGGCTCACCGTGGAGGAATTAACGCCTGCCAATTTGGCGACGTCGTGGATGGTTGCGGCCATGGGAACGCCTCCTGTGTCAAATTGCTATGCAACCGGTTGCTTTATGAGGTGATTGTACCAGATGTCAGCAGATGTGTCAATAGGAAAATAAAAAAGAGCGGGGTGAAGGAGGCTGGGTTACAATAGATCGGTAACGTGGGGATAGAAAAACAGAGAGTCAAGTGATAAAGGAAAGTTGCAACACCCCATTCATCACAGAAAGGACTCTCTGCAATGACCAAGGTAACACAGGGAGCCTAGTTTCGTCAACGGATGATGAAGTATTTGGAGTATCATGGAGTGGAAGAAACAGCAAACCGGTATCACGTATGCAGGAAAACGGTGTGGAAGTGGAAACAACGCTGGAATGGAACGGCAGCCAGTCTGGAAGAACAGAGCCGAAGGCCGCATTCTTTCCCACACGCACAGGAAGCCTAGGAAATCAAGCTGGTACCGCGAATGCGAAAGAAGTACGCGGAATATCTGTTGCTGGGATACCAGAAAGCCTGCCAGTATAGCTACAAACGCAGCTATGGGTGCTTTAAGCGAACGGCCGTCCAAGAGATACCGCCCCAGAAAAAGCCCAAGAGGCGCAAGAACAAACCGTATCAGCGGGCAGAGTATCCAGGGCAGAAGGTGCAGATCGATGTGAAATATGTTCCCAGCTATTGCGTGGCGGACGGTAACAAGTACTATCAATACACCGCCAAGGACGAATGTAGCCGCTGGACAACCAGGGAAATGTATTGCGTAACAGGGAAGCAGAAAGGAGAGTTTATGAAAACAGGGCTTATCAAGCAGGAAAAGATCACCGACATTTGGTTTGACGAGAAAGCCCCTTATCCATATCCGCACCCACAATACTGCCTTAAAAAGCGTCTGCTTGCATACAGCCGCCGTTATCTGGCGATCTGCCAGCAGACGGACACAGACCCGGAAACGGGCTGCATGGAGTTTGATATTGAGAAAGGGCGTTTCTCTTTCCGTCTGACCGCCCCATACAGCGAGGAACGACGGGAAGCGGCGCGGCAATATGCCAGAGAGAACAACGCCACCAGCAGACTAAAATGATGTGGATTTGTTCATAATCTTGTGCTATACTTTTGTTCAAAAGGCGATTGGCAAGTCTTAAAATTGAAGGAGAGTTAAGTATGTATAATGAATATGATAACGAAAAGTTTTTTGAAGAATATGCAAAGATGTCCCGCAGCAAAGAAGGGTTAAAGGCTGCTGGTGAATGGCATCAGTTAAAACCTTTGTTTCCTTCATTACAAGGAAAATCTGTTCTTGACTTAGGGTGTGGATATGGTTGGCATTGTAGGTTCGCAGCAGAACAAGGAGCGACGAAAGTATTAGGACTTGATTTAAGTAAGAAAATGATTGAGGAAGCAAAAAAACGCAATTCAGGAAGTCAAATCGAATATCGTATTAGCGGATTAGAAGAATACAACTATCCAGAAAATGAATGGGATTGTGTAATATCTAATTTAGCTCTGCATTATATAGAAGATATAGTGGAAATATTTCAAAAAGTGCATAGGACATTGAAACCGGGTGGAATATTTCTTT
Source organism: Clostridiales bacterium (assembly GCA_022769795.1). GTDB lineage: Bacteria > Bacillota > Clostridia > Christensenellales > Aristaeellaceae > Limiplasma. Next base: position 6,559 of record JALEIQ010000300.1, on the reverse strand, counting down.
TTAATATCGAACATCCTGTTTTTACCGCAGGAGTTGGGCAAGATTGGATTTATACAGATGAGGGAAAACCGCAATATTGGGCGATTGATAATTATTTTATAACAGGAGAACGAAATACACATTTTTTAGGATGTGACGTAATAAAACAACATCACACACTTACACAGATTTTAATGGGACTGCTGAACAATGGATTTGAGCTTAAAGTTGTAGAGGACGTAGAACCGCCTAAAGAAATGATGAACATTCCGGGTATGAAAGACGAACTTCGTCGTCCAATGATGTTATTAGTTAAAGCGGTAGTTATAAAATAATAATTTCATATCAAGGAATAGCGGATTGTAATATCTCTATTTGAATGTAACACATTAAAACCAAACAACCCACCCAGAAGGGACAGCCGAGAAATCGACTGTCCTTTTTCTATGCCGACAGGCAGAAAGGAGCAAACAGCCATGACGAAACCGAGAGAGAAAACCCGCGAGGAATGACGGGAACGAAACCACCGCCTTATTCTCCGGGGCGCGGTATTTGAAAGCATTGTGGCAGAAGCCAAAACCATGACCGACGAGGAAGCCGCCGTGCTTCTCCATCTCGCCTTGACGAGCGAGCCAGCGTGGGAATTTTTGAAAAAACGGGCCGAGGGCGGGAACGCCGGATAAATCCCTCAGGCACCAAGGGCGCACTTATACACCCTTACGGGTGTGTGTGCTTTGTCGAGGGCTTTGTCTACGCATAGGGAACTTTCCCCGTGCTACGATATGGCGGCTTTGCCGCAGACAGAGGAAGCTACACTTCCCCTGCAGCAGCTTACGCTGTCTACCCCTTTGTGTACTTGCCGGAAGCAAACACCTTGCGTTGCAAGCTGTTCGCTTCCGACAAGTCTGAATGACGCTCTAAGCAGATTTTTTTGAGCTGCTGTTATCGTATCTTTCTTTAAGAGATAAAAAACAATCTGCCAGACGACGGAAAAAGAAAAAAGTCGTCGCAGAGCAGAATATTTTCACGCGCCTATCATAATTCTGGCGGCTTTGATTTTCAGAGCCGCCGTTTCTTTTTTAAAAAACTTTTTGAAAAAATTTGCTGTTCCAGTTGGAAAAATTTTGGTGCCTCCGTGGAGGGCAGCCAACTCGCCCCCAAGAAAGAAAGGGGATGAGAATATAAACCCTGCTTGGTTTGAATGGTAGACCAGATGTGAGTGTAATGCGTAGCAAGCACTCTTTACGCGATGAACTGATTGACGCTCTGCGGGAACGCAAAGGTCGGAAAAAGCGCGAAGTGAATTTTTCAGACCTTTCCCCGCATGAAGAAAAGCAGCTTTTTACTGTTGACAAGTATTTTGTCAATAAGGAAGAAGATGCCTTTTGTGCGGGCGGTTTGAAGATAACAGCGAAGCTGTTGGATGACGCACTACATTCCCTACTGGACAAAAAACGTCAAGTTGTACTACTATACTACTTTTTCAGCATGACAGACGCAAAAATCGCGGAAATGATGAAGATATGGTCTATGTTGCTTCACATGCGCTGAGCGCATGGGCGCTGACGGTCTTTTAAAACGCAAGACCCCAAGGAATGTTGGCCAGTTTTGCCCGGATGGCGCAAAAGCGCGCTATCGGGACCGCTTACGCGGCATATCTGCTTTTGTGCCTCCTTATATGGGCCGCGCTTTGCCTGCTGCATTACCACCGCATGGCGTACAAGCTTTGGGGGGATAACGGGCGATCTGGCAGGCTGGTTCGTTCAGCTTGCGGAAGCAGCGGGTATCGCCGTCATCATTCTGGGAGGCAAGCCGCTGTGAAACTGTATATTGGCGGCGCGTATCAGGGACAAAACGAGCTTGCGCAGCGGGAAAATTCCGCTTCGCAGGTATGGACGGACTTTCATGAAACCATCCGCGAGGCTGTCCATGCGGGAGAAGACCCGTGCGCGTTTGCGGAGCGGTTTTGCCGGGAGCATCCCGGGGCGGTAGTTGCCGCCAATGAGGTAGGCGCGGGCGTTGTTCCCATCGCGGCGGGAACCATGATGGCGATTATGGAAGCGTATGTCAGGCCGCGGGGGAGATACTACGATTTTCAGGTGAAAAACGGCAGGGGATACATCTTGTTTGCAGACGGCGCTTACAGCGAGCTTTAACAGAGCGATTCCATTCTGATCAAAGGAAAGGGTATGCAAAATCAAGTTGACGCATCCAGGGGAAGCGTTTATAATGGAAATCGACAAATGAATAGCCGGTGTATCTGCACAGCGATGTGCGGCGGTTTTGCAAAAAAGCCGTCAGAGAATGCGGATGAAAGTTCCGGGCTATCCCAGTAACCGTGAAGCTGACGAACGCGCGATGAAGCCACTGCTTGAGGAGCGGGAAGGCGCGCAAGTAGAATGAAGCCAAGCCGGGAGAACTGTTTACACCGTGAAACCCGATCATTCCCCTGGGGGTGGGAGTTGCTATGGAAGCTTATGGCGCTGTCATGGGCTTGTTTAGTGTTCCTCAGGGAGGAACATTTTTTGTTTCTCTCGCGATTCATTTGATCATTTTTGAGGAGGGACACAAAGATGTCCAAAAGGCTTGTTTCCCTGTTTTTGGCCCTGCTGCTGGCGCTTTGCGCCGTCAGTGCGGCAGCTGAAGGCGCGGCCATCACCGTCACCGACATGTATGACCGAGCAATCGAACTGGATGAACCCGTGACGCGCATCGTGGCGCTCACGCCGTCCGACTGCGAAATCCTGTGCGCCATCGGCTGCGAGGAAGCGTTGGTAGGCCGCGGCAAGTATTGCGACTATCCGGAAAGCATTCTGGATGTGCCCGTGGTGCAGTCCGGCGCAGAAACCAACATCGAAGAGATTCTTGCCCTGGAACCGCAGGTTGTGCTGATGAGCGATATGTCCCAGACCGAGGAGCAGGTCAACATGCTGGAGCAGAACGGCGTGAAGGTCGTCATCAGCGATGCCAACAACATCACCGGTGCCTATACCGCCATCCGCATGATCGGCAGCCTCATGGGCAAGGATGCCACGGCGGAGGCCGTCATTGCCGATATGCAGGCAACCTTCGATGAGATCGCCGCAAACAGCCCCGCCTCCGGCAAGACCATCTATTTTGAGGTCACGCCGCTGCAATGGGGGCTGTGGACCGCGGGCAGCGCCACCTTCATGGACGAGCTGGCCACCATGTGCGGCCTGACCAACGCCTTTTCCGACATCGAAGGCTGGGCGGCCATCAGCGAGGAGCAGGTGCTGGAGCGCAACCCTGATTACATCGTTTCCATTGCTGGCATGGGCGACACCGCCGTGGAGGAGATCATGGGGCGTGAAGGCTGGGGCGATTTGAACGCGATCAAGAACGCCGGGGTCTATAACGCCGACTCCAACGCCATTGCCCGGCCCGGCCCCCGTCTGAAGGACGCGGCGATTGAGCTGTACAACTTCCTGAATGACATTGTGGAAGAAAAACCCGCCGCTTGATCGGATTCGACCTGTGGGGAGCCTGTAAAACGGCTCCCCTATTCCGTTTGATGAGAAGAATGATGAAAAGCACGCATGAATATTTTCCGATCTGCGCTTACCTCGCGTTTGTCCTGCTTCTGCTGACGGCCATGCTGCTTTGCGTGTGCGTCGGCAGCGTCGCCATTCCCCTGAAGGATACGGCCACAGCGATCTGGAACGCCCTTTGGGGGCTCGAAATCCCGGCAGGTATTTCGGCAAACATCATCCTGAATGTGCGTCTGCCGCGCGTAATCAACGTGGCGCTGTGCGGCGCGGCGCTTTCGTTGTGCGGCGCGGCGATGCAGGGGCTGCTGCGCAATCCGCTGGCCGACGGCTCCACGCTGGGCGTTTCCTCCGGCGCGTCGCTGGGCGCGGTGATTGCGCTGGCGCTGGGAATCGACGTCCCCGGAACCGCGTTTGGCGGCCCCATGCTCATGGCAATGGGGTTTGCGTTTCTTTCCCTGCTGCTCATCCTTTCGCTGGCCTATGTGCTGGATCGCTCGCTGTCTACCAACAGCATCATCCTGATTGGCGTGATCTTTTCCATGTTTGCGTCAAGCGTGATGTCCCTGATCATTTCCTTCGCGGATGACCAGATCCGTTCCATCACCTTCTGGACCATGGGCTCTCTGTCCGGCACGAACTATGACCATGCCGCGATCCTTGCGCTTGCGCTGCTGCTCTGCGGCGGTATTCTTCTTCGCTTCGCGCGGGAGCTGAACGCTTTTGCCATCGGCGAGGATAACGCGCGGCACATCGGCGTGAATGTCAGACGTGTGAAGCTGCTGACGCTTGTGCTCGTTTCCGTGCTGATTGGCGTATGCGTTTCTATCGCGGGAACAATCAGCTTTGTGGGCCTTGTCGTGCCGCACATGGCGCGGATGGCGGCGGGGCCGAATCACAGGCGGCTGCTTCCCGCTTCCATGTTTTCGGGCGCGATTTTTTTGCTGCTGGCCGACCTGGCAGCGCGAACCCTGCTGCGTCCCGTCGAGCTGAATATCGGCGTGGTGACGTCATTGGTGGGGGCGGTGGCCTTTGTCGCCATTTTCTACCGCACAAGGAGGGCAAGGGGATGCTGAGAGCACGCGATGTCACGGTGCGCTACGGAGAGCATACCGCTGTCGATCACCTGTCCTTCGACCTGAAGGCGGGGCAGTGGCTGATGCTGGTGGGCCCCAACGGCGCGGGCAAATCAACGATGATCGAAACGATCTCGCGGGGCGTACCGTACACAGGCGAGATTCTGCTGGAGGGAAAGGACATCCGCCGCTTCAAGCCAGCCCAGCTGGCCCGTGAAATCGGCGTGCTGTCGCAGAAGAACACGGTGGGCTATGCCTACACGGTGGAAGAAGTAGTGGGACTGGGACGATACGCGCACGCATCCGGCTTTTTATACGCCCGCGATGACGAGGGAGGGGATTGGGTGGCAAAGGCGCTCGAACAGACAGGGCTGACCAACCTGCGCCACGCGAGCGTCCTCACCCTCTCCGGCGGTGAATTGCAGCGCGCGTTTCTGGCGCAGGTGTTTGCGCAAAACCCACGGATTCTGATTTTGGACGAACCGGCCAACCATCTTGATTTGGTCTATCAGAAGCATATTTTCTCGTTGATCGAGGAATGGCTGAAACAGCCTGGACGCGCGGTGATCTCCGTGGTTCACGATCTCAGCCTGGCCAAACGGTATGGCACGCATGCGGTATTGCTGCACCAGGGACGCAGCGTGGCGCAAGGCACACTCCGCGAGGTGCTAACGCCGGGCAATCTGCAAAGCGTATATGAGATGGACGTGTACGGATGGATGCGCGAGATGCTGGAGCAATGGGCGTGACGCAGAAGGGAAAAGGTAAAATTATGTCGCGGTTGCGCCGGATGTTAATGTAGCTTTAATTGCTCCTTTGGCGTGAATACGAACGACACTAACTTCATCATGTGTTGCCATATAATTCAGTTTCTCTAAGTATGGTCGTACAAGCTCTGGTTTTCGTTTTCCCAATACCCGAAACATTTCTGGAGCTTCTATTCGAACCCTTTCGTTTTTATCGTTAAGCAGTTCTGCAAATATCGGCAAATACTCCTCATATACTGTTGGTGTATTTGTCGCAATATTTTCGGAAGCCCAAATAAAACTTAATCGCACATTGGGACTTTCATCTTTTGCCAAGATAAACAGTTCCTTCAAATAAGGAGCAACAAGGTTGTAATCTGCTCTGCCTATTCGTCCTAAAGCATTTGCAGAACGCTCTCTTAACAAGTCATTTTCCGAAACAATAAAGGAAGCAATACTTTTTGTATATGGTGCGATTTCCTGCGGATACATCAATCCCATCTCTCCCAAAAGCCACATTGCTTTAGCTGTTATTTTAGGAGACTGATTTTTAAGCAAAGAAGCTACATGGGGGATATTTTGTTTCCATAGTGTCTTATCATTTGTAAGTTGACCGAGTTCACGATAAAGTTTTTCATCCATTTTGCTTTAATCTCCTCCTTTCCTTGCGGTCTGATTATTAAGTACAATTATTTGAAAGTTCTTGACTGCAATCAGCGCTTCCTGCTTACATTTTGGGCAGTAGAGAGGGAAGTTTTTGAGTTCAGTATCTTCCCGTATCTGCAACCTCGTTTTGTTTCCGCAGACAGGGCAGCGTAACCATTCTGATTTTTTCATTTAACCACCTCACTACTTAGGACAACAGATTATTAACAGCCTTGTAAGCAAGAGGAATATACATACAGAGCAAAGTTAGTCGTTCCCACAACCCATCATATCGTGCGCGCAAAGCGGGGGGAAAGAAAAACCAGGGCGCGGCGAAAGGGAAAGCAAGAAGAATATTGTACATGAAGAAAGCCCTCCGCTGCGGAAGATGATTTCCGCAGCAAAGGGCTTTTGACAGGGTTTTAAAGAGATGAGGATAACGCGCGAGGACGGCTTGAGGTTGTCTTTCTTTCACACAGCAAATTTTGCGTTTGACGTGATTACTCCCATTCGCAAAATGAAACTTAATTCTAAACGCTTTTGTTTGGGGGATTTGATACCATTTGATTTTTCCTGATACCTATTATCCTTATCCTATGGGCTTGCC
>JALEIQ010000293.1 GCA_022769795.1 Clostridiales bacterium | reverse complement strand
CAAAATAAGGATGCGCGCGTTGCGCATCAGCCCGCGCAAAAGCTCCACAAGCTGCTGCTCGGCAATAGAAAGGGTGCTGGCCTTGCGCTGCAAGTCCAGATGGAAGCCCAGCTCCTCCATGTGTTCAGCCAGGCGTTTTTTTAGCTCGGCCTCCTTTTCGTCAAAGCCGATGAGAATGTTTTCCAGCACCGTCATGTTGGGGAACAGCAGCGGCTCCTGCGGCACCAGGTAGATACCCGCGGCCAGGGACGCGGCGGGCTTGCCAAGCTTGGCCTGCTTTCCATCAATCAGGATTTCGCCCTCGTCGCAGGTATAAATGCCCATGATGATCTTCATCAGAGTGCTTTTTCCCGCCCCGTTGCCGCCGATGAGCGCGACGACCTCACCGGGATGGATGGAAAGATCAATGCCCTTGAGCACCGCGTTGCTGCCAAAGGATTTGGTGATGCCCCTGACCGCCATCAACGCGTCGGGCTGCCGTTTCACCGCTTCGCTCATTCGTAGGACCTCCAATGGCATTACAAATGTTTTTGCCGTATCGTTTTTGTATCTGCCCACATCATACTATGCTTTTGCGGGTTTGTCAATGCCCGCCCGGAAAAAACCCAAAACGGAAAGCTTCCGCCGCCTCTCGGACTTCCGAAAGAAACGCCGATTTGGGGCGAAAATGTCCGTTTTCTCCAAACGGCGGGTGTTTGAAAAAAAACGTCCTGTTTTTGCGTTCTCTCATTGACATTCCCTCCAGGGGATGATATACTAGCCCCAGAAACAACAAATGTTTTTTTGAAAAACATTTGATTCCTCCCAAGAGAGGTACAAACAAGCGCCATGGATTACGAAGAATCGTTGATGATCAAAGCCGCCTGGTACTACTATTTTGAGGACATGACGCAGCAGCAGGTGGCTGGGCTGATGGGCATCACCCGCATGCGGGTGATGAAGCTGCTGGAAAAAGCGCGGCAGACGGGCATTATCCAGTTTCGCCTGCGCAAGGACGGCGAAAAGCGCATGCTTCTGGAACGGCGGCTTATGAGCGCCTTCCATCTAAAGGACGCGTTCGTCGTGCCCGCCCCCATCGACCCCTCCGCCGTCAACGCGGGCGTGGCCGAGGCCGCGAGCCTCTACATCAGCGAGCGCCTGCGCGACGACAGCCTCATCAACATCGGCTATGGCGACACCCCCAGCCGCATCCTCAACAACCTGGCCACCATCGCCGAGCAGCCGCTCACCTGCGTGTCCTTAACCGGCGGGGTCAGCTACTACCTGCCGGACACGCGCAGCAATGTTTTTAACGCGAAGCTTCATCTTATCCCCGCGCCGCTGCTCACCAGCAGCCCCGAAATGGCCGAGGCCCTGCGCCACGAATCCAGCGTGATGGAATTAAGCCGCATGACGGCCCTGGCGCAAATGACCGTGGTGGGCATAGGCGCCATGCACGAGAGCGCCACCATTTTCAAATCCGGCGTGCTCAACACCAACGACTTTCTGTACCTGCGCATGCAGGGCGCCGTGGGCGACCTGCTAAGCCACTTCTTTGATAAAGAGGGCCGCGTGCTGCAAACCCCCATTGAGGAGCGGCTCATCAGCACGCCGCTGGAAACGCTCAAAACGCTTCACAACGTCATCGGCGTGGCGGCGGGCGACAGCAAGGTGGACGCTATCCGCGCCGCGCTGCGCGGACAGTATCTGGATGTGCTCATTACGGATGACCGCACGGCCGAAAAGGCGCTGGCCGTGGACGAAGGACAGGACTGACGGCCGGCGCGAGGCAGCGGCCTGTTTGAAATGGAGGGAATCTACCATGGCAAACCAATACCTGATGGCAGTGGACGCGGGCACCGGCAGTGTGCGCGCCGTGCTGTTTGACGAAAAGGGCGGGCAGCTGGGCTGCGTGCAGCGCGAGTGGACGCACGCGGAGGATCCCCGTTACCCCGGCAGCATGGACTTCGACTGGAAGCACAACTGGGCGCTCGCCAGCGAGTGCATCCGCGGCGTGATTGCCCAAACGGGCGTGAACCCCGGCGAAATCGCCGCGGTGAGCACCACCTGCATGCGCGAGGGCATCGTGCTTTATGACGAGGCCGGCGAGGAAATCTGGGCCTGCGCCAACGTGGACGCCCGCAGCGACGACGAGGTGGGCCAGCTCATCCGCATGAACCCTGAGCTGGAAAAGGAAATCTACCGTGAATCCGGCCAGACCTACGCCCTGGGCGCGCTGCCGCGCATCCTGTGGGTTAAGAACAAGCTGCCCGATCTTTACGCCCGCGTAAAGACCGTGAGCATGTTCAACGACTGGCTGATCTATAAAATGACCGGCGTGCTCAAAACCGAGCCCAGCAACGGCTGCACCACCGGCATCTTCGATTTGCAGAAGCGCTGCTGGGACGCCTCCATCATGCGCAAGGTGGGCCTGAAGGACGATATCTTCCCGCCCGTGGCCGAGTGCGGCGAGGTGGTTGGCCAGGTAAGCGCGAAGGGCGCGCAGGATACCGGCCTCAAGGAAGGCACCACGGTGGTGGCCGGCGGCGGCGACGCGCAGCTTGGCTGCGTGGGCGTGGGCGTTGTGGACGGCAGCCAGGCGGCGGTATTCGGCGGCAGCTTCTGGCAGTACGAGTTTAACACCCTCAACGGCCAGACGGACGCGGACTGCCGCGTGCGCGTGAATTGCCATGCCGTGCCCGGCGTATGGCAATACGAGGCGCTGGCCTTCAAGCCCGGTCTGGTGATGCGCTGGTACCGCGACGCGTTCTGCCAGGAGGAGGTGCGCCGCGCCAAGGAGCTGGGAACCGATCCCTATCAGCTCATGAACGAGCAGGCCGCCAAGATTCCCGCGGGCAGCTACGGCATGATGTGCGCCTTCAGCGACGTGATGAACTACATCTCCTGGCGGCACGCCTCCCCCACGTTCACCAATTTTGCCTTTGAGCCGGAGAAGTACAACAAATACACCTTCTACCGCGCCATTATGGAAAACACCGCCATGGTGACCAAGGGCCATTTGGAGCTGGTGCGCGAGGCCACCGGCAACGTGCCCGAGGAAATCGTATTCGCGGGCGGCGCCAGCAAGGGCGATATCTGGTGCCAGATTCTGGCCGATGTGCTGGGCCTGAAGGTGAAGGTGCCGGTCGTCAAGGAAGCCACCGCCCTGGGCGCGGCCATCCTGGCCGGGTACGGCGCGGGCGTTTACAAGGACATCAGCCAGACCGCGCGCGAGCTGGTGAAATGGGATAAAACCTTTGTACCCAACGAGGAAAACCATAAGGTATACGAGGGCATGTACGCCTCCTGGCGCGAGATGTACAAAGCGCAGCTAAAGCTGGCGGACAGCCGTGTGACGCGCTTCATGTGGGCCGCCCCGGGGCTGTAACAGCGCCAAGTAGCAAAGGAAAAGGAGAGGTTCAGCAATGTTTGTAATCAACGAAAACGAACGGGAATACCGCTTTGGCGACAGCGGCCCCAAGTACCTCATGAAGGGCCCGCGCAGCAACTTTGCCGTGGTGCAGTTCCAGGCCGGGCAGGATTTTAAGGCCCATTATCACAACGTGATGGAGGAAAACTTCTTCATTTTGGAGGGCGAGGTAGACATCGTTGTGGACGGCACCGTGCATCACCTCAAGCAGGGCGATCTGATTCATGTGGAGCCCGGCGAAATTCACTACGTGGTGAACAACTCCAACGGCCCCGTGAAGATGATCTCCACCCTGGCCCCCTTTACCAACCCGGACAAGGTGGAAGTGGAAAATTACACCTACTGAGTGCCAAGGGGCTGAACGCAAGCTCCCCCGGTGTGGTGAAACGCCGTGCTTTCAACAAAGAGCACGGCGTTTTTCAATGCTTTGCGGTTTCCCCTGCTTACCGCGGATTCTCCCTGGCTGTGAGGCGGCATTTTTTCAATTCATCCTGGAAGGCGGGCTTGCCGCCGCATTTCCCGAATGAGTTCAGCAGCCGCCTCGTTGCCGAACGCTTTTGCGAAAGCGCCAATCTTACAGCAGACGTCTTGATAATCCCTGCGGTCAGACGCGTGAGCCGCGCAGCCGCGCAACGCGAGCAGGAAGATTTCCCGAACCTCACCTGCATAATATGGCAGAAGATGAGGATACAGTCTGAAAACGGCGAAGGGCTTCTCCCGAAGATAGGCGATAACTCTCGGCTTGTCCGCTTCTTCCGTAATAATTTTCAGGTAGACAAGGGGCTGGAAACCGCTCAGCCTTTCCAGCAATTCCTCGCGCTTCCTGGGCCATTGCCCGGCAGCGTACGGCTTATGCAAACAGCCGTAGTATTCACTGTGGCCCTCTACTAGAAGGGCTTCCGCCACCTGCCTCTGCGCGTCCACATCGCCGGTTTTATCATAAATATCATAGCGTCGCTTTTGCCACTCATGGGAAGAAACGCGGCTTGAACCGCAGGCTTGTTCTGAAGCCAGGCAAAGCGCGACCGCTTTGTCAAATTGCTTCTGTTGAGTATATTCTTCAATGAGCTGTTTGCGAAAGAAATCGTTCTCCATATGAGCGGAAGCATAGGCCATTGCCGCAGTTCTTCCCTGCCACCGCAGAAGCATTTGATAATAATCCTTTTGCGCAACCCCTCTGACATACGCCCGAAGGGCTTTCATTTCCACCGCATCAAGCCTGCCCCGCTGATACTGCAAAAGCCGCTCCAGCAGCGAAGGAAGCAGATCGGCAATACGCGCGCATTGCTCCACAACGCGCACGTTCCATTCATACCCGTTATCAAGCACATGCGTTTGAAGCTTACCCAGCAATTGCGTGAAGTATTTCTTTCTCCCTGGCCTGATTATCCGAGGGCAAAACGTGTTGCATCCATAGCTTTTCTAAGTATTCCACACACTTTTCGATCACGCCGCCCACTCTGCCGTCGGAATCGTCCCCGTTATCCAAGATGCGCATGGTTTCCCCGATAACCATCCAGCAGAAGTCTATGTTCTGTGTAACGTCGGAGCCTTCTTCCATTTTCATCAGATAACCAAGCGCGCTTTCCGCGCCGCGAAGCGCCCTGGGCATATCGCGGTAACGGATGTACGCTTTCGCGAATCAGGCGCCGGTACGCCTGGAAAGCGTCCCCGGAAGAGCCGATGCGCGCCTTCATCCAGCCCCGGGTTTCAGGAAAAGCGGTAGTCAGCTCTTGAAGCAGCCGCATAAGCTGTTCCAGAGTGGCCAGCGGCCAGTCCGAGGGCGAAGCGTCCTTGGCGGAGGGCTTGGCCAGCACACCTCCTGCGCTTCAATGGCCAGCAAGACAGCAACGACGTGCTTGCAAAAGGGCTCGTCCCAATAGGGGCAATTGCAATCAAAGGAGCCTCTGTCCTCCCCGCTCAACACAACCCTGACTTCATAATCGTCAGAACCCGCGACCTTTGCATGATACTCGCCCGGGAAAACCTTCTTCAACTCGATAACTCTTCCATCGTGATAGTAGGCTTTCCCCCGCTCTATGATCTCGTCGTCGAATTCTTTCAACAGGCTTTGAATATCCATCATGAACCCACGCCCCTTTCCGGCGTTCAATTCACAGGCGTGCGTTCTGCGCTCCGACGCATGAAGCCCCCGCTTGCGGCAGGAAAGAAAACCGCTTCCGGCCGCCCTTGCATACGCTTCATTCAACCAGGTTGCCGTCAGCGTCCCTTGCGCAGCTTTCGATCAAGGAACCGTCGGGACCATACTTCTCGGAAATCTCCAGTCCAGCCTCGTTTGTATACGCAACCATGGTATACTCTACTTCGCTGGAGGCTGAATAGCTGACGGTAATCTGCTTTCCCTTCTCCTCGTGCCAGATTTGAAAACTGGCAAGCGCGCCGTCCTTATCATATTTCTCTGTTTTTTCATAATCCAAACCGTCCTCCCGATAGGAGGTGATGATGCTCTCCAGAAGGCCGTCCGGTGTGTATCTTTTCACTACCGGGAATCCAGCCTCGTCATAGTCCACAATAGCCTTGTATTCCAACTCTCTGTTGGCATTATAGACCTCCTCGACCTCTATGCCCTCCGCATTGATGTAGAACGCAAGACACCGCTTCAAGCTTCCTTCTCCGTCATAAAACTCAGTAACGTCTTTTCCGTCCGCATCGGTATAGGCATAGCTTTTGTTTGTTAAAACGCCGTTCGCATCATAGGTTTCGGATATTTCTTTGCCATCCGTGCCGGTATAGGTATAGGTTTTCCACGTGCCATCCGCGCCATAGTACTCATATACCCCTTTTCCGTCCGCGCCGGTATAGGTATAGGTTTGCCACAGTAAGGCGCCATCCGCGCCATAGCGCTCACATATCTCTTTCCCATCCGCATCGGTATAGTCTTTCTGCGTTAAGACGCCATTGTCGTAGTACTCAATTGCCTCATTTCCGTTCGCGTCGGTATAGTTCTTCAATCTCAAGCTGCCATCCGCATTATAATACTCAGCTACCGCTCTTCCGTTCGCGTCAGTATAAATATGCGCATCGTCTTCCCCTGTTTGAATTAGAACGCCGTTTGCATCATAGCTCTCAAATACCTTCTTTCCGTTCTCGCCGGTATAGGCGTAGGTCTTTGCTATTAAGGTGCCGTCCGCGTCATAGCGCTCAGACACTTCTTTTCCATCCTCGTCGATATAATCTTTCTGCACTAAAACGCCATTCGCGTCATAGTTATCGGTTATTTCTTTTCCGCTGGCATCCATATAGGTATAAATTCTCCACGTTAGAGTGCCATTTGCAGCATAGAGCTCGGTTTCCCTTTTTCCATCCGTATCATAGTGTTTGGATGATAGGATACCATTCGCGTCATAGCTTTCCGTTATCTCTCTTCCATCCGCGTCGGTATACTCTTTCCATGTCAAAACGCCGTTCGCATCATAGGTTTCCTCTACTTTTTCCCCATTTGCACCGGTATAGATAAATTTGCTCGAGGTTACGTTGCCCTTTTCGTCGCGGTGTGTCTCAAGCGTGCCTTCCCGCGGCTCATAAACCGAGCCATTCGGCATTCTACTCGCATAGGATTTGCCCACAAGCGCGCCCGTCTTGTCGTAAAGCTCCTTTATCGCTTCGCCATTCTCATCTGTGGAGATTTTGATTTCCCACCGCTCGCCCAAAGCGGCACACAAGGGCAGAAAAAGCACAAGCATCGCGCACAGTGCACACAGAATTTTTTTCATCCATATTGTCATCGTTTCATCCTCCTTTTTCACATATTTTATATGAAATACTCTGCCTGTGCAAGCTGGCAACGCCATTTGCGCGCCGAGGCTTGATCTTGCCCGCCTACAGGAACGCTTGCAGGTATGCTCCGGCTCTGCAAAGGGTACAAAAAAGCCCTGAAACGCTTGGCTTAACAGTGATAAGGAAGTAATTCTTATTTTTACTGTTGGCTGACAGATTCGGGTGTGCAGGGCAACCGTAAGGCTGCAAAAGCTGTCTGTT
>JALEIQ010000280.1 GCA_022769795.1 Clostridiales bacterium | reverse complement strand
TCACATAGGTGTAAAACCGAAGGCCCAGATCCTGTATGTCATATACCAGCGCGTCCACGCCGCGCACCATGTCCTCCGTAAGGCGCTTGCTGTCCTTGCGGTACAGGCTGTACACCGGCAGGCCGGTGCGCCGGTCGCGCTCCACGCCCTCCACAATCTCCCCCGCCTCCGCCGCGCCGCGCACACCGTGCTCCGGCCCGTACAGCGCGCGCAAATCCGCCTGCGCGCCCAGCACATCCGCCGAAAGCCGCAGCTGCCTGTCCGTGCCGGACGGCGAAAGAATCATGCCCAGCCGCTTTCCCCGGAATACCTCGGGGTATGCCTCAACCCGTTCAATTCCCAATGCAAACATTGTTCTTCTCACCTTGACAAACAAAATTCCAAATGTGTACAATAGATTTAGAAACTTATTTTCATCGGAGGAACCGGGTATGAACCGCCTTCTCAAGCTATTGGAAAAACCCAGCCTGTTGGTAATCGGCCTGATGAGCGGCACCTCCGCCGATGGCATGGACGCCGTGCTCACGCGCATAGAGGGCTTTGGTCCCCGCACGCGCGTAACCCAGCTTGCCTTCGTATCGCTGCCCTATCCCGCCCGGGTGCGAGAGGCCATTTTGCGTTTGGCGGGCGGGGACAGCGGCGGCTCGCACGAGCTGAGCCTGTTCCACTTCCTGCTTGGCCGACTCTCGCTGGAGGCCTGCCAGGCCGTATGCCGGGCTGCCGGGGTTGCGCCGCAGGATGTGGATCTGGTGGGCAGCCACGGCCAAACCCTGTACCACGCGCCGGTGGCGGAAAGCTACCTGGGGTACAGCGTTCGCGCCACCCTTCAATTGGGCGAACCCTCCGTGATCTGCGAGGGCATGGGCTGCCCCGTGGTAAGCGATTTTCGCGTGCGCGATATGGCCGCGGGCGGCCTGGGCGCGCCGCTGGTGCCCTACACCGAATATCTGCTCTATCATAGCGGCACGCAAACCATCGGCCTGCAAAACATCGGCGGCATCGGCAACCTCACCGTGCTTCCGGCGGGCGGCAGCCTGGAGGATACCTATGCCTTTGACACCGGCCCCGGCAACATGGTCATGGATCAGCTGGCTGAGCGCATCACCCATGGCGCGCTGCATTTTGACGAAGGCGGCCGCCTGGCGGCCACCGGCTCGGTAAGCCAGCCCCTGCTGGCCTTCCTTATGGACGACCCCTATCTTCGCGTGCAGCCGCCCAAAACCACGGGCCGCGAGGCCTACGGCAGCGCCTATGTGGACAGGCTTGCCGCCAAAGGGCGCGAGCTGGGGCTTTCGGAAACGGATATGCTTGCAACAGCCACGCGCTTTACCGCCGAATGCATCCGCGTTGCCGTGGAGCGCTTCTGCCCGCGCCGTCCCGATACGCTGGTGGTAGGCGGGGGCGGCAGCCGCAACCCCGCGCTGATGGGCTTCCTGAAGCAGCTTTTGCCCATGCCCGTTCTCACCAACGAGGATTTGGGCTACGACAGCGACGCCAAGGAAGCCGTCGCCTTTGCCATCCTGGCCAACGAATGCATTCACGGCGTATGCAACAACGTGCCGTCCGCCACCGGCGCGCGTCATCCCGTCGTGATGGGGAAGGTGAGCCTATGACCAGCATCGAGCTTCGTACCCGCGCCGTGTTCGATACCCTGTGCCCCGCGGAAAGGAAGGTAGCCGCTTACTTTCTTTCTCATGTGGACAACGTGTTTCACATGCCCATTGCCTCCCTGGCCGAGGCGGCGGGCGTAAGCCAGGTTGCCTGGGTGCGCTTTAGCAAAACGCTTGGCTTTTACGGCCTGAAGGATTTGAAAAAGCAGCTTTTTTCCGAGCTGAACGCGCAAAGCGACCCGCGCCACGCTGCGCAGGAGCCGCTTTATGCCGACATTTCCGGCAATTCCACCGTGCAGGAGATGGCAGAAAACGTTAAAAGCGGAGGCATCCAGGCCATCGAGGATACCATTCGCCTGCTTGACCCCAACGTCATCAGCGAGGTTGCGGGCAAAATCATCCGCGCCAACTCGGTCAAGCTGTTTGGCGTAGGCGCGTCCGCCCTGGTTGCCGAGGATTTGTACCATAAGCTGCTGCGCATCGGCATGAATGTGGTTCACAGCCTGGATTTTCATGTCCAGCTCACCTATGCCGCCAACCTCACCCCGCGCGATGTGGCCATTTTCTTTTCCCACACCGGCGCGACCAGCGATGTGGTGGAGGCCATGAAGATCGCCAAAAACTGCGGCGCCACGCTGGTGAGCGTTACGCAGTTTGGCAAGCGGCCCATCGTTTCCATGGCGGATTACGCCCTGTACACCTCCTGCCCGGAGGTGTACCGCCGCAGCGGCGCCATGAGCAGCCGCATCGCCCAGCTTACGCTGGTGGATGTGCTCTACACCGCCGTGGCGCACCTGGATTATCACCGCGCAAAGGTGCGGCTTGAAAACAGCTACAATAGCTGCAAGCCGCACCACCTGAACGAATAGGTTTCTAGCCTAGGTTTGTTGCCCTGGAAATGTGCCCGCCAGCGCCTTCCAGGGCCTTTTTTGCGCCATCCTCGTCCGTGTTCAAAAGCAGCATCACAATGGCCTGCTTGCAGTGAAAGCCGCACCTGCCAAGCGCTTCGCGTGCCGTGGCCGCGTCCGCGCCCGTAGCTGTGCACACAATGGATACCGCGCGGTGCACCAGCTTTTCGTTGGTCGCCTGCACATCTACCATCAGGTTGCCGTACACCTTGCCCAGCTTAATCATCGCCGCAGTGGACAGCATATTGAGCACCATCTTTTGCGCGGTGCCGCTTTTCATGCGGGTGGAGCCCGTCACCACCTCCGGCCCTGTGAGCGGGGTAATGCAGATATCCGCGTGCCTTTGCATTTCGCTGTCATGGCAGCTCGTCAGGCCGATCACCACGGCGCCCAGGCTGCGCGCGTAATCCATCGCGCCCAGCACATAGGGCGTGCGGCCGCTGGCGGCGATGCCCACCAGCACATCCGCGCCGGAAAATCCAATGGCGCGCAAATCCCTTTCGCCTTCCTCAGGGTGATCCTCCGCGCCCTCTATAGCGTGCGTGAGCGCCGTTTCGCCCCCGGCGATAATGCCCTGCACCATGCCGTAGGGCACGCCGTAGGTTGGCGGGCATTCCGATGCGTCCAGCACGCCCAGCCTGCCGGATGTGCCCGCGCCAATGTAGATCAGGCGGCCGCCTGCCGCCAGCTTTTCATAAATCGCATCCACGGCCTGGGCAATATGCGGTATTTCCTGCGCGACCGCCCCGGCCACGCGCCCGTCCTCCTGATTGATAAGCCGTAGGATTCCCTGTGTGTCCTCCTGGTCGATATGCGCGGTCAGCGGATTGACCTGCTCGGTATCCAGCCCCTTCAACTGGATCATATATGCCTCTCCTTCCGGGGTCAGCCCTTGACGGAGCCAACGGTTAAGCCCTTCACAAAGTATTTTTGCAGGAACGGATATAGGATGATAATCGGCAGCGTGGAGGTAACGATCACGGCCGATTTGATGGAAATGGCGATAGTCGATTTATCGCCAAAGCCCGCCGCGTCGCCCAGCATGGCGGTGCCGTTTACGATGTTGCGCAAAAACAGCATAACCGGATACTGCGCGGAGTTCAAATACAGCAGGGCGTTAAACCAATCGTTCCAGAAAAACACCGCCGTGTACAGGCCCACCGTGGCCAAAGCCGCCGTGGACAGGGGCATCACAATGCGAAACAGGATGCCAAAGTAGTTCAGCCCGTCAATCAGCGCGGCCTCCTCAATCTCCCCCGGAAGGGCCTTGAAGAAGTTCACCAGAATAATCAGGTTGAACTGGTTAATCGCAAAGGGAATGAGCATGGCCCATACCGTGCCCGTAAGCTGCAAATTGGAAATCAGCAGGAAGTTGGGAATCATGCCGCCGGAGAAGAACATACTGATGACCACCATGCGCATAAAGACGCCCTGTCCACGCAGATGCGTCTTGCTGAGCGGATAGGCGAACAGCATGGTCATCAGCAGCGAGATGGCCGTGCCCGCAAGCGTGTAGAAAAACGTGTTGCCATAGGCGCGGAAGAAATGCGGATACGTAACGATCTGCTCATATGAGCCCAGGTTGAAGCCCACCGGCCAGAAGCTGACCTGGTTATTTACAATAGCCTTGGCGTCCGAAAAGGATAGGGCGATCATGTAAAGGAACGGCACCAGGCACACCAGCAGCACAAATACCATTACCAGATAGATGATAACATCCATAACCACGCTGCCCGCGCCCCGGCGGATATGGGCAGGCCTTTTGGAAACGCTTACCGTTGTCATATGCCGCCCTCCTTAATAAATGCCGTCGCCGGTGGTTTTGCGGCTGATAAAGTTGCTCAGGGATACCAGCACCACGCCAATCACGCCGCTGAACAGGCCGATGGCCGTCGCGTAGGAATAATTCTGGTTGGCGAGGCCCGTGCGGTAAACCAGCGTATCGATAATATCGCTCACGCTGGAGTTTGAAGGCGTGTACATCAGCAGCACCTTTTCAAAGCCCAGGGACAAAAGGCGGCCGACGCTCATGATAAACATGACCATAATCGTGGGCAGGATTGAGGGAATCGTCACATAGATGATCTGTTGCAGGCGGGTTGCGCCGTCAATGGTGGCCGCCTCAAACAGGTCGCTGGAAATGCCGGTGATCGCCGCAAGGTAGATAATGGCCGTCCAGCCGGTAAACTGCCAGGTATCCGTAAGCACGTACAGCGCGCGGAAGTACTGCGGCTCGTTCATAAAATAGATGGGCGTGATGCCGAACGCGTCGTGCAGGAAGTTGTTCACCAGGCCCGTGGAGGGCGAGAGCAGCTCGCCCATGATGGCGATTACAACCACCGTGGAAATAAAGCGCGGCATATAGCTGACCGTTTGCACCAGCTTTTTGAAGCGCAGGTGGCGCACCTCGTTGAGCATAACGGCAAATACGATTGGAATGGGGAAATTGACCAGCAGGTTCAAAAGCGACAGCGTAAGCGTATTGCGAAACGCCTGCCAGAACGCGCGGTCCCCCATGAATTTTTCAAAGTAACGCAGGCCCACCCAATCCGTGCCGTAGGGGCCAAGGCCCGGGCGGTAGCGGCGGAAGGCCAGGATGTTGCCGAACATTGGCACATATTTGAAGATGATAAAATAGATGACCGGCAAAAACAGCATGGCATATAGCTGCCAATAGCGCTGAAAATGCGATTTGAACGTTTCCCTGCGGTTCATGGTCACGCCGTTTACAACGATTGTTTTATTTCTGCGCGCCATAGGAACACCTCCTTGGGATAAAAAGGGCCGCACCACAGTTCCCCATGGTGCGGCCCGCATGAATGGTTTTGCTCACCCGGGCAGCGGGCGCTTACTTGGCCATATGGTCGTTATACAGCTTGCAGAACTCCTCGATGCCCTTGTCCTTCATTTCCTGAACGTAGGCGTCCCAATCCGTTTCAATGGACTTCTTGCCCGTGAGGAACGCGTCGTTCCACACTTCCCAGGCATCGCTCAACGGGGTCTGGAGCATGCCGGCGTCCTCGGCGGTGAGGTCGTCAAACAGGGGCGCGCGCGGAATCGCCTGGATTACGTTGTCCATGGCGGCCACGGCGGCGTTGATATCGGCGTAGTTCTGGTCGTACTTGGTCATCTCGCGGGCGTTGTACCATACCATCTGCGTCACGTCGGAGCCGCA
>JALEIQ010000250.1 GCA_022769795.1 Clostridiales bacterium | reverse complement strand
GAAGAAAGATAGACGCGCACCATGCCGTTTGCCGCGCTTGCACGGGATGTGAGCGGAGCGGAAGCAACCTGAACGCTATCGACCGAGGCCGCGTACGATACTGGGAGCGCGCTCAGCCAAATTGCCAGGGCTGTCAATAGGCACGCTGCCCGCTTCCATCCTTCTTTCCATCCAGGCTGGCGCATGGCAATCCACTCCTTCGTTGTTTCGTAATACTTTCGTAACCTTTTCGAATTGTATCACATTCTTCCTTGTTTGTCTACTTGCTTTGTCCTGCCAATCCCTGGCTTGATATATCCTCTTGAAAAAGCAGTTTGGCGCACTTTGCTTCCGTAAGCACCTGTTCAATCTCGCCCGATTGTTCGTCAACCACGATAAGCGCGTCAAAGCGTTGGCGCGGTATGGTTCTTAACCATTTCAGAAGCGCTGCGCGCTCCGGCGCTTTGCCGCAGGCATAGGCGCGAAGCGGCGTCATGTCCGCAAGCTTTTCTTGGGTACGCTCGAGCATATATACCTGGCGCATGGTATTGCCAAGCGCGCTTTCATGCGCCGCATAGGCAAGATAGGGCCCTATCAGCAGCAAAGTTGGGTTCAGGTAGCCAAGCCATATGCCGTATAAGCCCAGCGCAACCAGGCAAAATGACAATAGATAGGCCAGGTATAGCATTGCTTTGCTCAAAAGGGGTTCCACGCCCATACGCTCGGCAACCGCAGCCAATGCCCTTGCGCCATCCAGCGGCCATACAGGCAGGCAATTGATCAACGCCAACGAAACGCTGGCAAGATAGAACGCCTTCCAAAAGGGAACTGCCGGTGCAAACACGAGGCAAAGCCATGCGGACAGGCTGCTGAACAGAACCCCGGCGGCCGAAATAGCAAGTTTTTTCCAGCATCCAAGCGTATGGAACGCCGCAGCCTCCGCAACGCCGCCCAAGGGCGTCAGCTCCACCCGGCATTCCTGAACGCCGCATAGCCACATCGCCAGCACATGCGCCGACTCATGCAAAAGCAGCGCTAAAAAAGCCGCAAGCACGCTATGACTATCCAGAAATAAAAGGGCTGCCGCCAGCATAGCGCCACCGGCCTTATGCACGCAAAGGGAAACATGCATAAGACTAATCCTGTAAGGGAAGAAGTAGGCCCTCGGGGTTGATGGAACGTCCGTCCTTGCGCAGTTCAAAGGCCAACGGTTTTCCATCCAGCGTGCGGGCTACCACATCTCCGGCATAGACCCTGTCCCCAACCTGCGCGTAACAGTTTTGCAGATTGCCATAGATGGATTCTGTTTCGTCATCATGGCGGATGCGCAGAATACGTTCCTCATCCAGCCCGTGAGCGATGCTCATCACCTCGCCGTCCGCCACGGCTCTTACATCCGCAACCGTGCCCGCATACTCCACATAGGGCTCGCTGCGCGTCCATGCGTGTACCGTTTCACCCATCACAGGCGCAAAAACGGTAAGCGCCTCCTTCTCGCTCCAAACCGCCTGAATGCCCTCGGGTAAAAAGCCCCCCACAAAACTGAGCTTTCCCAGGCTTTCATCCCATTCCATGCCCGCGCTTTGCTGAATGGCGCTAAAAACGCTTTGGGCCTGCGGCGCGCCTGCGTTTTTCACTGCCACCACAGTAAGCGCCAGCGCGCCCACAACCGCCAGATTGCGTATTAGGCGGTCAGCCTGTATAATGCGTCTGCCTATGCTTTTTTTGAGCGGAAGCTCGCTTAACACAGCGTTTCCAGGGATTCCCTCATCGCTTATAAGCGTGCCTTCGCGCTTTAGCCTCATGCTTTTTACCTCAGTTTGCCGGTTCACAAAAATCCCCTCCCTGCACGGTAAAAATATGCGTACAGGGAGGGTTCCATACCGCGAGAAATGTAAGTAGCTTTTTCTTGTGGCGTAGGCGCAGCAGATTTATCTTTGACCGTAATAGGTATTTGGGCCGTGCTTTCGTTGAAAGCGCTTGTCTATCACGTGCTGCGGGGCTGGTTGCGCGCCTGAAACGGCTTGCAAAATTACTCCAATACGCATTCCACAAATGTGCGGCGGTTGGAGGTATACAGAATATGGAACGTATCCCCCTCCGCGACGATGGAGGGATAAGAGTATTCACCCTCTGCCGTTTCCAGATGCATTGGCTCGGTGAAGGTTACGCCGTTGTCCTCGGAGAACGACACAGAAAGCGGCGAACGCCTGCCCCAATTATCGCCGACAGGATTATATACCACAGCCAGCAAGCCGCTGGGCATATAATCAACATCAATACCGCAGCAGTTGTTCGGCAGAACAGTCGGATATGCGTCACACCAGGTAAGGCCATAATCAGTGGAATCGCTGCGGTAGATGCGACCGCGCGTGCTGCGCATCATAGCGTGAATGTGGCCCGGCTCAGATTCCCACATGCTGGGCTGAATAACGCCGTCCCACGCGCCTACAATGCTTAAATCATTTTCCCACAAAGAGCCTTTCTTCAGCCCTTCCCAAAGACGGTCTGTCGCCATCGCGGCGGGTGCGATATGGCGCATTGGAATGCCATGTACCCCCCATGTTTTTCCCTCGTCCTTGGAGATATCCGCGTAGCAGTCCATAGCCGTGCCCACCTCGCTGGAGGTAGGCGAAATCCACCAGCCGTTACTGGCCTTCAGGATTTTGTTTCTCACAGAGGCCCTCGGCGTGTAATCGCCCGGCACAGCCTCCACGGATTCCGACCAGGTGAGCCCCTCATCGTCCGAGTAGCTTACCATGGTGTACCATGTTTGCACGGTGAGGCCGACTTTATAGTACAAGTAAACTCTGCTGCCATGGCGCATGATAACGGGATTCCAATGCGGCAGTTGATAGATGAATTTAATCCGTACCGGATCCTGCCATACGCCGTTTACGCAGCGCGACAGCCAGATTGCCTGATCCGGCGTGCCTTCGCAGGTGCCGGCCCAAAAAACCACCAACCGGGTGCCCGACGGCATCAGCACCTGCGTATTCGCATGGCAATCATGAAACCAAGCCTGATCTTCCGAGAAAATAGGCCGTTGATAACGAATATTCCATTTTTTCATAGCAATAGTCCTTTCGATAGGAAAACCGAATGCAAACCGCGTTTATCGCTTTTGAATAAAATCGCCGTCCAGATAATTCTGCGTAGATTTCCGCAGATGCTCGTTCATCAATTCGGCTGCCTGTTCCTCGTCGCCCTTGCGCAGAACTTCAATGATAAGCTGATGATCCCGAATGCCATCCTCGTTACCGGACGATGGCAACAGGGCTGTGCGGATGACCGGAGAAACCAGCTTGGCGATGGAGCGTTCAAAAAGCTCCAGCAAAGGATTGCCGGACAAATGCGCCACCATGCTATGAAACTCCATATCCAGTTCAATACGCTTATCAATATCATCCTTGGACTGCCGCATGTTCTCGTTAATCTCCTCCAGCACGCGGAAGTCCTCGTTTTCATGAGCGTTCCTTGCCGCCAGGCGGCAGGCGTTTACTTCCAAAATGGTACGAAGCTCGTAAATCTTAATCGGATCAATATTATCCATCAGCACGATACGGTTGAGCATATCGGTTACGCTTTGATCGCCCGGCTTCTGGATGTATGCGCCCTCTCCCACATGCAGCGTGATTAGCTGCCGCTCCTTCAAGATTTTCAGCGACTCTCGAATCACGTTTCTGCTAACGCCGAAATTAGCCGCAAGCGTCTGTTCGCTCGGCAGTTTCTTTCCCACCTGGGACGCATCGTTCAAAATCATTTCTTCAAGATTTTTCGCAATGCTCTCATATAGGTTTACCCGTTCGACGTTATAATTAATATGTTGCAAACCGCATGCATCCTTCCGCTTACATTTACCCCGGTCAACGCGTCACGGCACAATACCCTGGGTAATGTGATTTTTGTTCATGGAAACCCACTGCATTGACGTTAAACCAGGGTCATGTTCCTCATAGTCAGACCGGTCATGACTGCCGCGCGATTCTCTGCGGTTGCGCATAGCGGTCAAAATCAGTTTGGACGCATCCAATGCATTGGCTACCCGGAAGTAAGACGCCGTTTCAGGTACGTTCAGGTGCGCCAGCGGCTGCAATTGCAGGCGTTCAATGCTGAGAATTCCATTGCCTAACCCCTTTTCATTTCTACGCAGGCATCCGTTTTCCTGCATTATGCGGCGAATTTGGCACAGAACCTCCTCCGGTGCAAGGGCTCCATCCTCACGGATTTCAAACTCCTGCGTAAGCTGCGCGGTTGCCTCGTCAGCCGTGCAAAAGCTTGCGTCCGCTTCCTGCGCGTACCTGGCCGCCTCGCGTCCCGCGCCCTTGCCAAACACCTGTGTTGCCAGAATGCACAGGCCGCCCATACGGTCGGGGCCATGCAGGCCGCCGGAGCTTTCGCCGCAGGCGAATAGGCCGGGGATATCGGTACTCAGGTCGTCCTGCAAAAGGATACCGCCATTAAAGCCCTGCGCCATTGGATAGATGCGCATAACCGTGCCCTCATCGTATCCAAACCTGTTTAGGAAGGCGCGCCAATGAATCACGCGCTCGTCCTGCATCTTGGACGGATCCGGCCATAGCTTTAAGCCCATGCCGTTTCCCCTTTGGCCCTCGCCAACCATTGCGTATTCCAGGTATTTGCCATTGTCCTCGCAGGAGAAGGGGCCGTGCTTTGCGTGCATATCCAGGCTGTCCTCCACGCTGACGCCCTGCGGCAAATAGCGGCTCATGCATTCTTCATCCTTGGCATTGGTCACGCGCGGATGCTCGCCCAGCAGGAAGGGAAAATAATTCAGGTACTTAATTGGCTCCACCGCTCCCGGCACAAACTGGATAAATTCCAGGTTGACCAAACGCGCCTGATGGCGCGCGGCCATTGCATAAGCGTTTCCATACAACGGGCCATAGGAGGCGCGATGCTCGTAAAGGCCTTCCCCGCCGCCCATCGCCAGCACGACCGAGCGGGCGTTAATCTGGACAAGGCCACCTTGCGGGTCGACAGCCATCGCACCCACGCAGCTTCCATTCTTCATAAGCAGCGAAACCGCTGTCAATTCCGCAAAGGTGATGCGCTCATTGTTTGCCACCAGGCCGTGCTGGCTTTGTATAAATACCTCCATATCCGTCAGAAAATCGCCTCGCGGCTCCTTGCCAAAGCAGCCGGTGATATGCATTTTCTTCATGGGCGTAAACGGCAGGCCTTCCTGCACAAAGCGGTCATGCGCCTCCTTGGAGCCTTCGGCTAAATACGCCGCCAGTTTTGGGTTAATGCAACCCTTAGCGGCGGTTAGAATCTCCTGGGTAAACCCCTCTGCATCCTCGCTATCCACGGCGGAAAGCATGCCCCACTCAAAGCTAAGGGGATAAAAGGTAGAACCCGACTTGCCAATAGGCGTTTCGCTAATGAGCAGCACATTCTGCACAGTTTCGGCAGCGGTAAGCGCAGCGCGGACGCCAGCGCCGCCGCCGCCAATAACCAGCACATCGCACGCCATGGCCTGATGAACGGTTACTTTCATCGATTTATCCTTTCTGTGTTCATAAAGCATCCCATTTGAAAAGGCGCGGCGGGGTTGCCCGCCGCGCCGCCTTTCCTTGTTACAGGGGATTCGCTTCGTTGTACAGCTCAAGATTGTCGTTGGTAACGCTCACAATCTCCTCAACGGCGTCCGCGGGCGTATAGGAATCGTCGATCATCATGCGGGCAAAGGAGTTCTGAACGGTGTTGCGGAACTCGTAGTACACGCCAAACACGGCCGCGTCGCTTTCCGGGCTGCAATCCACCAGAGCCTGCCAAACGTTCTCCACGTAGGGATACTTTTCGCGATGCTCCTTATAGGTTTCGCTGTTATAGGCGGCCTCGCTGACGGGGCAATAATCGCTGTACGCCGCGTAGAAGCCCATAACCTCAGGCTGCCACATATACTTCAGGAATTCCCAAGCGCCTTCGGACAGCTCCTCGTTGCCCTTGTCCACAATCCACATGGAGTTTCCGCCAGGAGCGAAGGTGCCAGCGGGCTCGGCGTCAACGCTGGGAGCAGCCACCTGGCCCAGTGTAAACGCATCGCCGATAGCGGCGCGCTGACGGGCGATCCACTGAGAGGAGAAGATAACCATTGCCAGGTCGCCCTGGAAGAAAGCCTTGCCGATGTCATCGGTGCTCAGGCCAGTGGTGGGAGCCATGTTGTAATCCCTGGTGAGATAGTCGTGGAAGGTTTCAAAAATCTTCAGGCCGTTAGGATCCTCGCCCAGTACGCACTTGGTAGCGCGCGCGTCACGGCCGTTGCCATT
>JALEIQ010000245.1 GCA_022769795.1 Clostridiales bacterium | reverse complement strand
TGCCTTGGGGGCTGGTTTTGTGCGGTGTGCGTCCTGATCCGCGCCCAAAACCGGCGGGGGTTTTTGCCTGCGCTTGCTATTGCCGCTCTTGTGCGTTTGGCTCCGGGTTTTTTAGATTGGCCTTGCGGGCGCGGGTTGGGGCGGAGCTTCGCTCCGGGTTTGGCAGGTACGCCTTGCGGGCGCGGCTGGGAATGACCTTCTATCGGGACATTGGGCCCTACGCGGCCAAGCCTCGCCTGGCGGGGGTCCAGGGGTTTGTGCAACTAAGGGGGCCTCCTGGCCCCTCTGGCCCTAGCGGAGCGGGCTGGTTGCCGCTCAAGCACCATCGGCCTCATCCCGCGCACGCGAAACGAACGCAAAGAAAAAGCCCCAGGAGGCGCAGCCCGCCCCAAAGCGGGCCGCCCTCCCGGCCAAGCCGCTTGGCTGGCATTGCCCCGCACACGCGATGCTATCGCAAAAAAACGCCCCAGGAGGCGCAGCCCGCCCCAAGGCGGGCCGCCCACCCGGCCAAGCCGCTTGGCTGGCATTGCCCCGCACACGCGATGCTATCGCAAAAAACGCCCCAGGAGGCGCAGCCCGCCCCAAGGCGGGCCGCCTCCCACCCAACCCCCTTGGCTGGCGTGCCCCCCCAAGCGAGCCGGAGGGCCTTCCGCCCTCCGGCGGTCTTATGCGCAGCCCCAATCTCCCGCACCCAACCCCTGCGCGCCTGCGGCGCGCAGTCCGGGGGTCCAGGGGGTCACCCCCTGGTTTGTTTTCAGTTTCATCACAGTATCTTCATATTTGAATGGTATGCTGGGGGTGTCCTAAAAGAACGGATGGCGCTGTACCCCCTCCGCCTCCGAGCTTGGGACATCCCCGTATTCGTGGCCGGGCGTTGAGGAAGTCCGGCTGGTATCCCTCTTATTCCTCCTTTTCCCCTTGCCAGGAGGCGGATGGTAATGGTGAGCCATCCGCCTCATTTTTTGGGGGTTCTGGGATTCTTCGCCGTTTGTTCGATCTTCCTTCACAATCCGGCCACAAACGTTTGGTATTCTATACTCGTCGATAAGACCAAATGCGCTGCGGAAGCGGCGTGAAGGGAAGCTCCTGCGCAGGATGGACGGTTCTACCTTTGCCGGCGGTACCGGCGGCTTTGCGGCCATATTGGGCTTTTTCCGCCCCGCGCCGCAGGCCGTATTCCCTCCGCTTCCGCGCGCGACTAACAACCGCGCGGCGGACGCCGCGATGATTTATAGATAGGGCTGGCTCCGGCAAAGCGCCGGGCACGCGGCCCGTTTTTGCGTGGGCCCGCGTGCGCAATGCGCCTTGACAACGCCTCCGAAAACGTACTACAATAGACACGAAAAAACATAGAAAGTGCAAGGAGGCGGCGCAATGACGCCTATGAGCCTTGGCCCGGCCATTGAAAGCAAGCCCATTCGGGAGGCGGCGTATGAAACGCTCAAGCACGCCATTGTAACGGGCGAAATTCCTGCCGGGAGCCGGATTGTGGAAACAGAATATGCGGAGCGCATGCACATTAGCCGCACGCCGCTTCGGGAGGCGCTGCGCAAGCTGGAACGCGACGGGCTGGTGGAGTACGTGCTCAGGCGCGGGGTGATTGTGCGCGCCTTTACCATCGCCGATGTGGAGGAGATTTACACCATCCGCAACGCGCTGGAAATGCTCACGCTGCCCGCCATCATCCAAAACGCGACGGAGGAGGATATCCGCCATATGCGCGCCCTGCTTGCCGAGATGGATCCCTTTGACGAAACGGGCGACATTCCGGCGCTTTCGCCGCGCGCGCGCGCGTTTCATAGCTACCTGACGCGCATTTCCAAAATGAACCGCATCCTGCGCGTGATCGAGGGGCAGGACGAATACATCACCCGCTTTTCCGCAGTGTCCATTGCCAAGGAAAACCGCCGCCACGCCGCGCACCAGGAGCATCACCGCCTGGTGGATTACGTGGAAAGCCGGGATTTGGAAAGCTTTGAAAGGCTCATGCGCAAGCATATTGAACGCAGCAAGCAAACCTGCCTTATGGCCCTGGAGGAAAGCAAGCTCAAGGGCAACGGCTGATGATTTTAGAAAGAAGGCTATGGAAACATGAACGACATGACCTGGGATTTATCCGTATTCTACAAGGGCTTTGACGATCCCGCCCTGCGCGCCGACATCGAGAAGATTCAGGCGGCTGTCGCGGATGTGGACGCGCTGCTGAACGCCCAAAAGGACGATGTGGAAAAGCTGGAGGACGTAATCGCCGCGGAAACGGCCATTGAAACGGTGCTGACCCGCGCCTATGGCTATGTGGAACTGACCCTTGCCGCCGACAGCAAAAACGTCGACGCGCTGCGCTGCCTGGACGAGCTGAGCAACCTGATGGTGGAGGTGAGGCTGGCTTACAGCAAGCTGACCCGCTACATCGGCGGCGTTGAGGATTTGGAAGGGAAGATTGCGCGGAGCGAAACGCTCAAAAGCAATGCCTTCATCCTGCGCGAGGCCGCGCGGGAGGCCGGGCATATGCTGCCCGCCGATATGGAAAAGTGGATGCTGCGCATGAGCCTGAACGGCGGCGACGCGTTCAGCAAAATGCGCGACCGGCTGATGGGCAACCACACCGTGGAGCTGGATGGCAAAACCCTGCCCCTGCCCGCCGTGCGCGGCATGGCCTACGACCCCGACCCCGCCGTGCGCAAGGCCGCCTATGAGGCCGAGCTGGCCAGCTACAAAAAGGTGGAAACGCCCATGGCGTACTGCCTGAGCTGCATTAAGGGCGAGGCGCAAACCCTGTGCGAGCTCAAGGGATATCCCGATATCCTGACGCAGCAGCTGATTGAAAGCCGCATGGATCAGGAAACGCTGGACGCCATGTGGACGGCCATCCGCGAGGCCCTGCCGGATTTCCGCCGCTATATGAGGCGCAAGGCGGAGCTGCTGGGCCATCAAAACGGCCTGCCGTTCTACGACCTGTTCGCGCCCATGGGCGAAAGCACGAAGAAATATACCGTGGACGAGGCGCACGCCCTGCTGGTGGACGTGTTCACCAAGGTCAACCCTGAAATGGGCCGGTTTATTGACCATGCGTTCAACAACCGCTGGATTGATATGTTCCCCCGCGAGGGCAAGGAGGGCGGCGCGTTCTGCGCGGGCTTCCATGATATGGGGATCAGCCGCGTGCTCACCAACTTTGTGGGCAGCTTTTCTGATGTGAGCACGCTGGCGCACGAGCTGGGCCACGGCTGGCATAACCATTGCCTGGAGCGCAAGCCGCTTTTGATGGCCGACCCGCCCATGCCCCTGGCCGAAACCGCCTCCATCTTTAATGAAACCATGCTCTCCCACGAGGTGCGCAAGACCGCCGATGAAAAAACCCGCTTCGCCCTGCTGGAAAACAGCCTGATGGAGGCCACGCAGGTGATTGTGGATATCTACAGCCGCTTCCTGTTTGAAAGCGCCGTGATTGAGGCCAGAAAGACCCACATTCCCACGCCCGAGGAGCTTAACCAGATGATGCTGGACGCGCAGGAGCAAAGCTACGGCGACGGCCTGGATCCCCAGGTGCGCCACAGCGGCATGTGGATTAACAAGAGCCATTATTACAGCACGGGCCGTCACTTCTATAACTTCCCGTATGCGTTTGGTCATCTGTTTGGCCTGGGCGTGTTCAAGAAGTACCTGGCCGAAGGCCCCGCCTTTATGCCCAAGTATGACGAGCTGCTGGCCTCCTGCGGCAGCGGCCCCATCGCCGAGGTGGCCGCCAGCGTGGGCATCGACGTGCATAGCGTGGATTACTGGCGCAGCGCCCTGGATGTGGCCCGCGCCGAGGTGGACGAGTTCATCCGCCTGAGTGAAAAGCAATGAGCAACGCGCTCGCTTGCGCGCCGTGGCTGAATGCCATGGCGCGCGTTTTTGACCGGGCGGACGCGCCCATCTACCTGGTGGGCGGCGCGGTGCGCAACCCGCTCATGGGGCTGCCCCTGAGCGATATAGACGTGTGCGGCCCGCTGAGGCCCGAGGCCGTATGCGCCCTGTGTGAGGGCACACCCGTTACCGCGCGCCTGCGCGCCGCGCACTTTGGCACCGTTGAGCTGCACCTGACGGACGGGGGCGGCGCGCACCACATGGCCGAGTACACCACCTTCCGCGAGGACAGCTACCGCTGCGGCCATCGGCCGGAATGCGTGCGCTTTACCACGGATATCGCCGTGGACGCGCTCAGGCGGGATTTCAGCGTAAACGCGCTGTACCGCAGGCTACATGAGGGCGTGCTGGACGAGGTGATTGACCCGACGGGCGGCCTGCGCTGCCTGGAAAAGGGCATTTTGCACACCGTGACCCCCGACCCCGACCGCGTGCTTGGCGAGGACGGCCTGCGCATTCTGCGCGCGGCGCGCTTTCAGGCGGAACTGGATTTGCGGCCCACGCCCGAGCTGACCGCCAGCCTTGCGCGCCACGCGCCGCTGCTGGGGGATATCGCCCTGGAACGCCTGCGCGACGAGCTACAAAAGACCCTCCTGGCCGATTTGCGCTATCCCATGCTCAAGCGCCGCGCGCCCGGTACGGCCAGCGGCCTGAAAACCATTTTTTCCGTGGGCGCATGGCCCTATCTGTTTGAAAGCGCGCCCTTTGACGCGCAGGCCGTGGAGGCGCTGGAGCGCGCGGACGGCGGCCAAAGCCCGCTGCCGCTGCGCATGGCGCTGCTGCTTCGCGGCCAAAGCCCCGAGCGCGCCGGGGAGATTATGCGGCGGCTGCGCTTTTCCCAAAGGGACACGGCGCTGACCGTGCGATGTATTACGGCGCAGCAGGGAATCGCCAGCGGCGCGCTGGCCGCGTTTGACGCGGCGCAGCTTGGCATGGACGCGCTGGAAGCCGCCCGCGCTGCCTTTTGCGTGCTTGGCGATACCGCCGCGCTTAGGCGTGCCGAGGCGTTGGGCCGCAGCCTGGTGGGCGCACCCCTTTCGTTGAGGGAGCTTGCCATATCCGGCGAGGATTTGAAGCCCCTATTTGCCCAGTGCGGCGTTCCCATGCGTGAAATGGGGTCGCTTTTGCATATGCTTTGGCGCATGGCCGTGGAAAAAACGGCTCAAAATACCCGTGATGATTTACTTGCGGCG
>JALEIQ010000244.1 GCA_022769795.1 Clostridiales bacterium | reverse complement strand
TGCCTTGGGGGCTGGTTTTGTGCGGTGTGCGTCCTGATCCGCGCCCAAAACCGGCGGGGGTTTTTGCCTGCGCTTGCTATTGCCGCTCTTGTGCGTTTGGCTCCGGGTTTTTTAGATTGGCCTTGCGGGCGCGGGTTGGGGTGGCGGGGCGCTTTTGGAAGCCTTGTTTCGTCTTGCGTGCGTAGCAGAAAGCGCCCCTCTGCGGAGGGGCATAGGGCTTTATGCGGTCAAGATTCGCCCGGCGGGGGTCCAGGGGTGTCCCCTGGTCGTTTCAAGGGGGTTAGGGGAGGACAACTAAGGGGGGAAATCGAAATCCCCCCTGGCCCCTCTGGCCCTAGCGGAGCGGGCTGGTTGCCGCTCAACCACCATCGGCCTCACCCCGCGCACGCGAAACTAGTGCAAAGAAAAGCACCGCTCCAGGAGGCGTGGCCCACCAGGGCCGCCCTCCCGGCCAGGTCGCTTGGCTGGCCTCACCCCGCGCACGCGAAACGAACGCAAAAAACGCCCCCAGGCGGCCTGGCTGTCCTCTTTACCTGTAGAGGGACAGCCAGCTATCCCTGACGGCCTGCCAGGAATACCGCTGGGGAAGCTGCGCGCGCTTTTCCGGGGAAAGGCCGGTGATGCGCCCGTCCATGGCGCTTTCCAGCAGGGCGGGAATTTCGTCAAAGCGCTTAAAGGAGGGTAGCGAAACGTCCATCTCCTCAAGCTGGGGATAGCCCAGCCACGCGCCCTTGATTACGCACGCGCCCGCGTAAAGGTATTCCTGCATGCTGGCGGAAAAAGCGTCGGTTTTGATCGCCAGCACAAATACGTCCGCCGAGAGGCGCAGCATGGCGCTTTCCTCCGGGCCCATGAAGCGGGTAAGCACCACTGTCTGGCACGGCAGGCGGCCCGCCAGCTCGCGGGTGGCGGCCGTATAGGCGGCATCGTTCTCGCCATAGGTTTGTTGTAGCACAAGGGTGATGCGCTCAAGGCGTTCCTTGGGCAAACGGGCCATCGCCTCGATTACGTCCTTTTGCTGCTGGGCCGAGGAGGCGCTGTATCCCACGCACACCACGAAGCGGCCGGGCAAAATGCCGAAGCTCTCCCGGCACTGAGCACGGGTGTATGCCTGCCGCGCCTTGTCGATATCCTGATAGCCGTTTTGCCCAAAATAGAGAAGCACGGTCTTTTCCGCCGCCTTCTGACCGTATACGCGGCGGATCATGGCGCGGTTGAGCTCGCTGTGAACGGTGATTTTGTTTACTTTTTTCAGGTAAGGGGCCATTTGCGCCAGCGCGCGGGGGGAGGAGCGCATAAGGTCGCTGCCCCAGAAACTGGCGACCCAGTGCGCATGGAAGAAACGCACAAGCCTCGCGCCCAGCGCCAGGTCGCGCTGGGACAGGTAATGGTTGTGCACAATATCAAACGGGCCAAGCTTTTTGAGCCCGCGCGCGTTCAGCGCGACGCGCGCCCACATGCGCAGCCGCGGTATATGGCGGATGACCGGCAGGGTGTGGCGGTCATGGTAGACGGTAACGCCGTTTTCGCGGTAAAAATCATCGTATTTTCCCCCGTCGCCCCAGATGGGGAACAAAACCACCTCATACCCGGAGGGCAAAAGCAGGTTTTCCAATAGACGCTGCGTCCAAAAGCTGTCCGCGTCGGCAATCATCAGCATGCGCTTTTTGTTATTCATGACGCTGTTTTCCTCCAAAGCGGCGTTTCAAAAAGCCGCGTCCGGCGGTGAGTAGCTGTAGGGCCGTTTGCCACAGGGTTTTGATCTCGTGCCAGTACAGCGCGCAGGCAAGCGCCAGGATGGTTATCAGCGCGGCGTATTTGGCCATGCCGGTTAACAGCAGGTTGGCCAGCGAGGCCAGAAGCATCAGTCCGATGGTTTGCGCCAGATAGCGGTAGCTGGAAATGGCCTTATAATACCTTTCGCCAATGAAGGTGCGCAAAAGCAGCGTTAAAATGGCGCTGAGCGCCGAGGCGACCGCCGCGCCCGTCATGCCCAGCAGGGGAATAAACAGGAAGCACAGCCCGATGTTGATCGCGGCGGAAAACAGATAGATAAGCGTTGTCCAGTAGGTTTTTTTGGAAATGGTCACGCCCATGCCGGTGGTTTCGCCCAGGCAGTAGCAAATGGGCGACAGAAACAGAAACGGGAAAAAGATGACGGAGCTTCGGTAGCTTTTACCCAGCAGCAAAAACACCGGCCCCTGCAACAGCGTGATGGCAAGGCCAAACAGCGTGAGCATGTAGGCCATCAGCCTGTGCACGGTGTAGAAGCGCTTGTGCTCGTCGCTTTTGTAATTTTCCAGCACATAGGGGGCCCAATAGGTATTAAAGCCGGTTTGAATAATATTGATGGTGGAGGCCAGGCCCAGGGCGCTGGAAAACACGCCCGCGGCGGCCAGGCCCAGGAGGTTGCGCAGCGCGAGGGTGCTAATGGAATTGTTGAGCCAGGTAAGCACGCTGAGCGGAACCAGCGGCAGCGCGAAGCACGCCAGCTCGCGCACGGCGGGCGCGTCGATTTGGGAATAGAAGCGAACGTCCATGCGCTTGCGCTGCACGGCGATGAAGCACAGCGTAAACAGCCCCATCAGCACCGTAAGCGCGATAATGGCCGCCTGTCCCGTCGGGCGGGTGAAGCCGATGGAAAGATAGGCGATTTTGGTAAGCAGCACGTGCAAAACGCCCTGAATGGTATATAGCATTGCGTTTTGCTCCATGCGGTAGCAAAGCGATAGAAAGCGGTACACAACCAGGGATCCGCTGTAAAGGCACAGGCAAAGGAAGATACTGCTATCCGGCTGGCCCACAATGCCGCGTGTGACCGGCTGCCAGAAGAAGATCAGGACAAGCGAGCCCAAAACCGCCGCGCCCAGCGTAACGGCCAGGCAGAAGGCCAGCAGTCCCCGGCGCGATAAGCGGCCCGGCAGCTCGCGGAAAAAGCGCACAAACGCCTGATCCAGCCCCAAATAGCATATGGAGCAAAACAGCGAGGCGTATGTGCCGAACATGCTTACCTTGGCCAGCTCCTCCGGCTCAAAAAGCCGGGTGGATATAGGCGTTGCCAGAAAGCCCAGCACAAACGAAACCCATGTAACCATGGAAAAACCGACCATGTTTTTCAAAAACTTTTGTTTGGTACGTTCCATGTGCGTTGCGGGCAGAGCCCGCGCTCCCTTCCTGCGGTTATGGAGCCGTGGGCTCCTGGATGGCCTTGCTTTCGCGCGGCACGGTTACGGTAAAGGCGGTTTCCGCGCCGGGGGCTAGGGCGATGGTTCCGCCAAATTCCTTCAGCGTGGCGCGCACAATGCTAAGCCCCATGCCGCGCCCCTCCCCCTTGGTGGATACGCCCGGCTCAAAAATGCGCTCGCGCATGTCCTCGGGAATGGCCGCGCCGTTGTTGCGGATGGTAAAGGTAAAGCCGCGCAAATCCTCGCTCACGGTTAAATGAATGCGCGCGTCCGGCGTGCCCGCCGCTGCGTCCATGGCGTTGTCCATGAGGTTGCCAATAATGCAGCAAAGCTCCCACGGCGGCACGCTCAGGCCCTCCAGGGTGGAGCGCACATCCATTTCCAGGGCGACGCCCCGTTCCTCACAGGCGGCGCTTTTCACCTGCAAAAGGGCGTTGAAAGCGGTCATTTTGGTGCGCAGCACCGTGGAAACGGAACGGATTTCATCATACACCCGCTCCAGATAGTCCGTGGCCTCGCCATACTCCTTCATTTCCAGCAGGCTGTATACCACCTGGATATGGTTTAGAAAGTCGTGCCGCTGGGCGCGCAGCTTCAGGTTGAGGGTGTCCATCTGGTCGTTGGTGAGGCGCAGCTCCTCAATCACGCGTTCGCGGCGGCGGGTTTGCAGCGCGTCGGCAATATCGATGCTCGCGCCCCAGGCGGCCATAATAGCGCCCAGCGTTACGATGAAAACAAGCGAATGGTTGCCCCGCTCCGAGGAAAATAGCAGAATGTAGGCCACAAAGGCAAATAGCACCACGATTTGTATGGCGTTTACCACAATGGCGTAGGTTGCTGCCTTGCTGACGACGGGCCTTCTTTGCGGCTTATGCTTCATGCCCGGCTCCAAATCTGCGCTCGTGCCGCGCCTTGAGCTTGGCTTCATGCCCCTGCTCGCTGGGGTGATAGTACACGGTGTGCTCGTATCCCTGGGGCATATAGGTCTGCTTCACAAAATGGCCGGGATACAGGTGCGGATATTTGTATTCCGGGGTTTTCTGATGGGGCGTTTGATAGCTTTGATCCCGCAGGTACGGCGGCACGGCGGTGAAGTTGCCCTGCTTTGCGTCGGCCATGGCGGCGTCGATCGCCTCCACAACGCTGTTGCTTTTTTCCGCCAGACTAACGGCGATAATGGCCTGCGCAATGGGGATGCGCGCCTCCGGCATGCCCACGAACTCAAGGGCCTTTACCGCGGCGTGCGCCTGTAGCATGGCGGTGGGATCGGCCAGGCCCACATCCTCGCTGGCGTGCACCACAATGCGCCTGACGATCAGCTTGGGGTCCACCCCCGCGTAAAGAAGCCTGCTGAACCACAAAAGCGCCGCGTCCGGGTCGCTGCCGCGCATGCTTTTGATAAAGGCGGAAAGCATGTCGTAATACAAATCCTCGTCCAGCTTGACGATGGGTTTCTGCACGCTCTCCTGCGCGGCCTCCAGGGTGATGAGGCGCACAGCCTCGCCCGTTTCGGGCCGGACGGTTTCGGCGGTGGTAAGGTAGGCAAGCTCCAGCGCGCCAAGGGCGGTGCGCACGTCGCCCCCAGCCACCCGCGCGATGTAGGATAGCGCGCCGTCCTCCACGCGCACGTTTTCGCGGCCATAGCCGCGTTCGGGATCGCGAAGGGCGTTTTGAAGGGCCTGCTCCACATCCTGGTTAGAGAGCGGCTCAAACTGGAACACCCGGCACCGGCTTACAATGGCGGGCGTCATGCTGGCCATGGGGTTTTCCGTTGTGGAGCCAATAAAGCGGATAAGGCCGCTTTCAATGGCGGGCAGGATGCTGTCGCTTTGTGCCTTGGACCAGCGGTGGCACTCGTCCAGGAGCAGGTAGGTGGCGCGCCCGTAGCGGGTGCGGCGCTCCTGCGCCTCCTTGAGCACCTGGCGCACGTCCGCCACGCCGCTGGTAACGGCGTTCAACTTGGCAAAGGCGCTGCCCGTCATATGCGCGATGATGGAGGCCAGCGTGGTTTTGCCGCAGCCCGGCGGGCCCCAGAAGATGCTGCTTTGCAGCCGGTCGGCCTGGATCGCGCGGCGAAGCAGCCGTCCCTCGCCCAAAAGATGGCTTTGCCCGATGAATTCGTCCAGCGTGCGGGGGCGCATACGTTCGGCAAGGGGAGGCTGTGAGGCGGAATCCGTAAGGCTGCTGAAAAGGGTTTGCTGCTCAAAATCGTTCATTTGGTACCTGACTGGCATGGGCAAAAGCCATGCCGGAAGAATGATTTTAGGGAAAAGGAGGTGGGTAGACCTTACTCACTATACACTTTTTCTTGGGAAAATTCAATGGCGGGGACGGATAAATGGA
>JALEIQ010000235.1 GCA_022769795.1 Clostridiales bacterium | reverse complement strand
AAGCGGGCGATTCTCTGGGCGGCACCGTGGAATGCGTGGCCGCGGGCGTGCCCGCGGGCTGGGGCGCGCCCTTCTTTGAGGGCGTGGAGGCCGTGATGGCGGCGCAGCTATTTTCCATTCCCGCGGTAAAGGGTGTGGAATTTGGCGACGGCTTTGGGGCCGCGCATCTTACCGGAAGCCAGTATAACGATCCCTATGCCTTTGAGGACGGCAGGGTTGTTACCGCCAGCAACCACGCGGGCGGTCTGCTGGGCGGCATCACCAACGGCATGCCCATTCTTGTGCGCGCCGCTTTCCGGCCCACGCCCTCCATCAGTCTGGAGCAGCAAACCGTTTCGTTAAGCAGCCAACGGCCCGAAAGGCTTGCCGTTCACGGCCGCCACGACCCCTGCGTGGCCGTGCGCGCCGTGCCCGTTGTGGAGAGCGCCGTGGCCCTTTCGCTGCTGGAATTGTGGCTGGAACGGCGCGCCACCCTGCCGCTTGCGCGTCGCAAGGAGGAGCTATGATTCAAAAAAACCAACGGCTGCGCCTGCGCTGCGAGCGCCTTGGCAGCGAGCTGGAGGGCGTATGCTCGCATGAGGGCATGGCCGTATTCGTGCCCGGGGTGCTGCCCGGCGAGGAGGCCGATGTGCTGTGCGTAAAGGCGCAGCCCCGCTATGCCTTTGGCAAGCTGCTCAAGGTGGACGTCCCCTCGCGGGAGCGCGTGGAGCCGCCCTGCCCCGTTTATGACAAATGCGGCGGATGCAGCGGGCAGCACATGCGCTATGAGGCTACTTTGGAGGCCAAGCGCGCGCAGGTTTGGGATTGCCTTACGCGCATAGGCGGGCTAACGCTTTCCCCCGAGGACGTGCCGCCCGTGCTCGCCGCGGCCGATCCCTGGCATTGCCGCAACAAAACCGCGCTGCCCGTGGGCGGCACGTGGGCCGAGCCTCAGTTGGGCTTCTACCGCCGCCGCAGCCATGCCATTGTGCCCATTGAAAACTGTCTTGTGGCCATGCCAGGCCTTGACGGCGTTATCAGCGCCGTGCGGGAATGGATTACCGCCGCCCGCGTGCAGCCCTACGACGAGCTGACCGGGCGCGGCCTGCTGCGCCATGTGGTGGTGCGCGTCACGCGCGGCGGCAGCCTGATGGCGGTGCTTGTGGCTACCTGCGACAGCCTGCCAGAAATACCGCTTCTGGTACGGCTTCTTACCGAGCGCGCGCCGGGCTTTTGCTCGCTTCACCTAAGCGTGAACGCCGGGCGCAACAACGTGATTCTGGGCCGCGAAAGCCGCCTGCTTTACGGCGCGGAGGCCGTGTACGAAACCCTGCTGGGCCTCACCTTTGAAATTCCGCCGCTCTCCTTCTTCCAGGTCAACCCCGCGCAGACGGAACGGCTCTACCAAACCGCTATCGATTTTGCCGCGCTTACCCCCGCCGATACCGTCGTGGACGCTTACGCGGGCGCGGGTACCATCTCCCTTTGCATGGCGCGGCACGCGGGGCGTGTCATCGGCATTGAAATTGTGCCGCAGGCGGTGGAGGGAGCCTGGCGCAACGCCCGGCACAATCAAATTGCGAACGCGGAGTTCCACGCCGCCGCCGTGGAAACGCTCCTGCCCCGCCTGGTGAAAGACGGCCTCAGGCCGGATGTTATCGTGCTGGATCCGCCGCGCAAGGGCGTTGAGCCCGCCGTGGTGGAGGCCGTGCTGGCCGCCCGGCCACGCCGCGTGGTATACATAAGCTGCCACGTGCCCACCCAGGCAAGAGATTTGAAGCTGCTTTGCCAGGGCGGCTACCGCTTTGAGCGCTGCCAGCCCGTGGATATGTTCTGCTATGCGGGGGGAGTCGAAAACGCAGCCCTGCTTTCCCGCAGGGAATGCGGCAACATGAACGGCAGATAACCTTCTATCCCTCAGCGCGCCAACTTACAAGCGAGAGCCGCGCCAGCCCCAATGGGCTTAGCGCGGCTCTCACTTGGTGCGTTTCTTCGTCACTTGCCCGCGCAAAGCGCGGGCAAAAACGGGATTCCTAACGGCGAAGCCCTTAGGCGGTGGGTGCGGGAGGCGGAGTCTCCCGCGCGCCTTACTTCTCCAGCAACTCAAGCAAAATCGCCTGGAGTCGTTCAGGATCGGCCTTGCCGTGGGTTTCGGCCATGGCCTTGCCCATGAGGGCCTTTGCAACATTTGTTTTCCCGGCCTTATAGCTTTGCACCATGCCCGGATTGGCGGCAAGCGCGTTGCGGGCGGCCTGTTCCAGGGCGGCGGTGTCGGTCAGGGTAAACAGGTCGTTGGCGGCGGCGTAATCCTCCGGGTCGCAGTCGTTGTCAAAGAGGGCGGAGAGGATCTTCTTCCCGGTGGAGCTGTTCACGCGACCCTGGCTCATCAGGTTGCTGAGCTTCGCTAGATGGCCTGGGACGATGGGCAGGCTGGAAGCGTCGCGCTCGCCGGTATGAGCGGTATCGCGCAGGGTGATCTGCGCGAATACCTCGCCCAGGATGAGGTTGCACAGCGCCACGGGGCTTTCGGCCTCCGCAGCGGCGGCCTCGAAGTACTCGGCCAGCCAGCGCTCGGCGGTAAGCTGCTCGGCGGCATAGGCGCTTAAACTGTAATCGCGCATGTACTGGGCGCGGCGTTCGTCCGGAAGCACGGGGATGGAGGCGCGCAGCTCGGCCAGCTGCGCGTCGCTCAGGTAAACGGGAGGTAAATCGGGGTCTGGGAAGTAGCGGTAATCCGCGCTGTTTTCCTTGCGGCGCATGCTGGAGGTTTTGCCGGTTTTTTGGTCATAGCGGCGGGTTTCCTGCACAATGGGCTCGCCCGCCTCAATGGCGGCCGCCTGCCGCTGGTACTCGGCCTGGATGGCGCGCTCCACGCTTTGGAAGGAATTGAGGTTCTTCATCTCGGTGCGCACGCCGAAGGGCTCGCCGGGCTTGTGGATGCTCAGGTTTACATCGCAGCGCATGCTGCCCTCGTTCATGCGGCAGTCGCTTACGCCCGTGTAGGTAAGAATGGCGCGCAGCTTGCGCAGGTAGGCCACAGCCTCCTCGGCGGAGCGGATATCCGGCTCGGATACGATCTCGATCAGCGGCACGCCGCAGCGGTTCATATCCAGGGCGGTGCCGTTTTGGCCGTCGTGCAGAAGCTTGCCCGCGTCCTCCTCGATATGGATGCGGGTGATGCCGATGCGCTTCTCGCCCTTGGAGGTTTGCACGCTCAAAAAGCCGCGTTCGCAGATAGGGCGGTAAAATTGGCTGATCTGATAGGCCTTGGGCAGATCGGGATAAAAGTAGTTTTTGCGGTCGAAGCGGCTTACGTGGTGCACGTGGCAGTTCAGCGCCATGCCCGCGATGGCCGCGTAGCGCTTGACCTGCTCGTTAAACACCGGAAGCGCGCCGGGCAAGCCCATGCACACGGGGCACACATGGGTGTTTGGCTCCGCGCCAAAGGCGTTTTTGCAGGAGCAAAACACCTTGCTTTGCGTGCATAGCTCCACATGCGTTTCCAGGCCGATAACCATTTCATAGGCGGTGCTCATTCGTCCGCGCCCCCTTCCACAGCGTCGTAGGGATGCAGGCCCGCGTTTACGCGGGACGCGCGCTCGTAGGCAGCTACCGCGCCAAGCAGCGCGGCCAGGCTGTCGCGCGCGCCCATCAGGCTCATGCCG
>JALEIQ010000229.1 GCA_022769795.1 Clostridiales bacterium | reverse complement strand
CTTACCGTCGAGGCCGCGAAGTTCACCGATTCTGCCAAGCAGAAGATCGAGGCGGTCGGCGGGAAAGCCGAGGTGAAGTAAGATGGCCAAAAACCCGAATAGAGTAGGCGTTTGGCAATCCCTTCGCAACGCATGGAAGGTAGAGGACATTCGCAAGAAGCTCATCTACACGTTCCTGATGCTGGTTTTGTTCCGTTTGGTAGGCGTGATTCCTGCGCCGGGCGTTGATTACGCCCGCGTGCAGGCCGCCATGGGCTCGAACAACCTGCCCCTGTTGGATCTGGTAAACATGATGACCGGCTCCAACTTCCAGAACATGACCATTATGGCCATGGGTATTACCCCCTATATTAACTCCTCCATTATCATGCAGCTTCTGACCATCGCGATTCCCGCCCTGGAGCGCATGCAAAAGAGCGGCCCCGAAGGCCAGAAGAAGATTGCGCAGATCACCCGTTATGTAACCGTTCTGCTGGCTGTTATCCAGGCGATTGGCCTGGTGGCTGGCCTTGGCTACATCAAGAGCGGCTGGTTTAACACGGTGCTTGTGGGCGTAAGCATGGCTGGCGGCACTGCCTTGGCCATGTGGATTGGCGAGCGCATTACGGAAAAGGGCCTGGGCAATGGTATTTCCCTGCTGATCTTTGCGGGTATCATTTCCAACCTGTTCACCGGCTTTGTGACGCTGTTCCGCGATGCGTTCACCGCTACCAGCCTTACCCCGTGGCTTACGCTTCTGGCGGTATTGCTGATTGCGCTGTTCATGATTGTGGTCGTTACCTATGTGGATATGGGCGTGCGCCGTATCAACGTACATTTTGCCAAGCGCGTAAGCGGCCGCAAGATGTACGGCGGCCAGAACAGTGTGATTCCCATGAAGGTTGTAAGCGTTGGCGTGCTTCCGCTGATCTTTGCGTACTCCTTCATGGCGTTCCCCGGCACGATCATTCAGCTGGTTGGCGGATCCGACAGCGGCGCGGCCATTTGGTGGAACCGCTACATGAACGGCGCCAGCCCTCTGTACCTGATTGTGACGGCGCTGCTGATTATCGCGTTCACGTACTTCTACACCTCCATTTCCTTCCAGCCGGATGAAATGGCGAAAAACATCCAGCAGCAGGGCGGCGCGGTTCCCTCCGTTCGCCCCGGCAAGCCCACCGCGGATTACCTGCGCCGCATCAACAACCGGTTGACCCTGTTCGCCGCGCTGTTCCTGGCGGTACTGGCCACGGTGCCTACGCTGTTTACCGTGGGTCTGCAAACGCGGATTCCCTTCGCGGCCAGCAGCATCCTGATTGCCGTAAGCGTGGTGCTGGAAACCAAGCGCCAGCTCGACGACCTGCTGGTCAGCCGCAATTACGACACGATTTCCTGACCGTAGCGCTGAACTGCACGAATGATGCGCCGCTAAGGCGCGGCACGGGCACATTTACCGCTTTTGTGGTATACTGTTAGAGTGCCGTGCATTAGCGGCCTTCATCCGTGAACAGGAGGAGTGACGAGTATGAACATCATTTTCCTTGGCCCTCCCGGGGCAGGTAAGGGCACCCAGGCGCAGATCGTTTGCCAGAGACTGGGCATTCCCCAGATTTCCACAGGCGATATGCTCAGGGCAGCCATCGCCGCCCGCACGGAAACGGGCCTGAAAGCGAAAGAGTACATGGACAACGGCCAGCTTGTGCCCGACGAGGTTGTAATCGACATCGTTAAGGAACGGCTAGCGAAGGACGACTGCCGGAAGGGGTATATCCTGGACGGCTTCCCGCGCACGGTGGAGCAGGCAAAGGCACTGGGCGGCTTTGCGAACATCGATGTGGCCATCAACCTGGATGTGCCCGACGAGGTGCTGGTAAAGCGGCTGAGCGGCCGCCGCGTGTGCCCGCTGTGCGGCGCGCCCTACCATGTGGACCGCCTGAACGGCGAGAGCACCTGCAAGGTGGACGGAACTCCCCTGATACAGCGCGATGACGATAAGGCCGAAACGGTGCAAAACCGCTTGCAGGTCTATCACCAAAAGACCGCCCCGCTGATTGGCTACTATGAGGAAGCCGGGCTGCTGAAGAACATCGGTGGCGGGCTGACGCTGGAGGAAATCAGCGCGGAGATCTTCAAGACACTTGAGGCGATCCAATGATTTATCTCAAGAATGCACAGCAGCTTGACTGTATGCGCCGTTCCGGGGCGCTGCTCTACGAGGTGCTTTGCCGCTTGCGCGAAGCCATCAAGCCGGGCATGAGCACCACGGAGCTGGACGTATACGCCGAGCAGTTGATTCGTAAGCACAAGGCAATTCCGTCCTTTTTGGACTATCAGGGGTATCCGGCCAGTATATGCGCCTCCATTAACGACGAGGTGGTGCATGGCATTCCTTCCGATGACGCCATCCTGAAGGAGGGCGACGTGCTCTCCATCGATTGCGGGCTGATTTTGGACGGCTGGCAGGCGGATAGCGCCTTCACCGTTGGCGTTGGCGAAATCTCGACCGAAAACCGCCTGCTGATTGAACGCACAGAGGAAAGCTTTTTCAAGGGGATACGGCAGGCCATCGCCGGAAACCATCTGGGAGATATTGGCCACGCCATCCAGAGCTATGCCGAGGGCTTTGGTTACGGGGTAATCCGCGACCTGACGGGCCACGGCATTGGCCGCAGCATGCATGAGGAGCCCAGCGTGCCCAACTATGGCAAGCCAGGCCACGGCACCAGGCTGCGCGCCGGTATGACGCTGGCGGTTGAGCCGATGATCGCGATGGGCGACTATCGCGTGGCCGAGCTGGAGGACGGCTGGACCATTGTAACCGAGGATGGCAGCGTATGCTCGCATTATGAGCACACCATCGCCATTAACGAGCACGGCCTGCCGGAGTTGCTTACCTATCCGGGCTACGCCCTTACGGAGGAAGCCGAGTGAAAGCAAAGCTGACCGAGCCGGGGCAACTGGCGGTTTCCAGGCAGGGGCATGACGCGGGCCGCTGGTACGCGGTGCTAAGCGTACTGGACGGGCGCTACGTGCTCCTGTGTGACGGAAACACGCGCACGCTGGCAAAGCCCAAGAAAAAGCAAATCAAGCATCTTCAGGCGCTGCCTCTCACCATCCCGGTAAACGGCCGGGGAGAAAGCGGCGGCCCCATCGCCGACAGCGATATCCGCAAGGGCATCCTGGCAGCGCAGAAGGCTTACGAAACCAAAACAGGGTTCGCGCATGCATCTGCGCGGCAGGAGAATGAGAAGGAGGAATGCGCGTTTGTCCAAAAGTGATGTCATCGAAATGGAAGGCACGGTCATCGAGGCGCTTCCCAACGCGAACTTCAAAGTGGAGCTCCCCGGCGGGCACCGGATCATGGCACAAATTTCGGGAAAAATGCGCATGAACTTCATTCGCATCTATCCCGGCGATAAAGTTACTGTTGAGCTTTCGCCCTACGACCTTACGCGCGGCCGCATCACGTGGCGCAGCAAGAACTAGCGAGAGCATTGCGCGGGTTGGCCTGGCGCCGGCCCCCGATAAGGAGGAAACGAACATGAAGGTACGTCCCTCGGTAAAGCCTATTTGTGAGAAGTGCAAGATCATCAAGCGCAAGGGCCGCGTAATGGTGATTTGCGAAAACCCCAAGCATAAGCAGAAGCAGGGCTGAGAAGGGCGAGGCTCCCCTGGAGCACGCACGGCAGCCGTCCTGCTGACGGGCAAAAAGACCGCGATGCAGCTTGCAGAGCGGTCTTTTTATGTTTGCTTTTCACAGAAAAAAGGATGAATTTGGAAGCTCCCTTCGTTAGTATCATTGTGCGCGTGTTCCGAGCGGACGCGGCATCCTGATACCGCCGTTCCTATCGTGCAAGGAAATTCAAAAGAAGGGGAGAAAAAGATGAACGTAAAGCGGAGAATAACGGCTGTATGCCTGACCATACTCCTGGCCCTGTCAAGCGGCGCGCTTGCGGAAAGCTATGTCTTTCCTGTCGAGCCGGCAGCGCCGACGGGAAATGACATTTCGATGGAGAGCGCGATTGACGCGGCAAAGGGAGAGCTGACGCGGAGGCGGAACCTATCGGACTTTGAAAAATATCGGATCAAGGCAGGCTGCGTAAAGCTTGAGAACGGCGAAAAAGCGTGGGTAGTGATGCTTGATGAGTTGCAATGTGGAACAGACGCGCTCGTAACCCTATCTGCGGCGGATGGGAGGCTGATAGACTATCAGGAAACCGACATGGAAATCATCAGTCTTCTTGTGGAAACATGGACGGTGAAAAAGGGGAAAATGCGTACATGGACGCTGGAGGATAAGGCCCTGTTTAACTGGCTCTTTGGCATGGATGATACGTATGTGGTTCCGGGCGAGGGCCATATCAGCCAGGAAAGGGCGGGGGAAATCGCGTTGGCGGCCATTCCGGAGAAGGCTTCCCCGGAGGAGTGCTCGTATGCCTTTCGGCTCTTTTCCCATACGGATGGAAGGCCAAAACAGTATGTCTGGCTGATTGCAATCACCAAAAACGGGGAAGAAAAGTACTTGGTGCACATATCCGCCGAGAATGGGGACGTGCTTG
Source organism: Clostridiales bacterium (assembly GCA_022769795.1). Classification (GTDB taxonomy): domain Bacteria; phylum Bacillota; class Clostridia; order Christensenellales; family Aristaeellaceae; genus Limiplasma. The sequence goes on along the minus strand of JALEIQ010000229.1, from coordinate 4,830 downwards.
AGGTCTTTGCGCTGGACGGGAACGGGTAAGCGCGCAGGCGCACGCCCCGCGGAATGCTCAATGGACGGCGGCTCCTTTCGCGGCAGAGGCTGTATCCAGGAAGCCTCTTGCATATATTGACGAATTGGGGTAAAATACATCATATCATGGAATGGAACTGTCCATTTGGGCGTTCGGAAAGGATGAGCGATCCATGCACGTCTTTCATCCGCCGCAAAGCGTAAACGGGCTGCCGCCGGAAAACACCTTTTATGTGGCAGACAGCGCCAATATGACCATTGCGGATGGGTTTTTGATACCGACCTATCACCCGTATCTATTTCCCGACAGGCCGTTAAACTTGTTCATGAATATCCGCTCCAAGGGGCCGGGGCAGGATATGCTGATGGGGGCGCTGCTGGCCCGCGCGCAGCAGGTGCGCGAGCAATCGCCCCAGTGGAAGGGAAGGCTGTTTGCGCAGGTCAACCCGCAGGACACGGCCATGATGGCTTTTTATATGGAGAGCGGGTTTGACGCGAACGACGCGCTGGATGTGGTGCAGCTGGGCGTGCCAAACGCACGGCCAGCCGCGCCCATGGGCTACGACATGGGCTATGTGCCCATGAAGGATCCAAGCGAGCTGCAAGCCTTTTTGATGCGCATGAACACCTACCGGCTGAACGCCTGGAGCCCGGCAGCCCTGCAACGCTACATGAGCTTTCCGCATTTTATGGCACTGTATATGAGCAGGGGGCCGGAGGTGGTGGGAGAGATCGCCTTCACGGGGGATGGACAGGCAGCCAAGCTGATTGGCATGTACGTAACGCCCAATTACCGCAGGCTGGGGCTTGCAAAATCCCTGATTGCGGCGGGCATGAAGATTTTGAGCGATAAGGGCGTAACGCATGTGGAGGCGGACGTGATACGCCGCAACGAGCAGCAGCGCATGCTGGCCTCAAGCTGCGGCGCTACTTTTGTGCGCACGGCGTGCTATTATCCGGGGATGAATTATGACTGAACTGAAAGCGGCCGGCGGCATTTGCTGCCGGCTGATTCGTTCCGACAGGCGAACCTTGGCCATTGTGATAGAGCCGGACGGAGAGGTGGTGGCGCGCGCCCCGCTTAGAATGCCTGAAAGCGAAATAAAGGCCTTCCTGACGCGGAAGGCGGGCTGGATTGCGGCAAAGCGGGAGCAGGCGTGCGCAAACGCTCCCGCCGCCTTTGCGGTAAAGGACGGGGCGGAATTGCCCTGGCTGGGCGGCACGCTGCGCGTGCGGCTGTGCGGGGTTCCTATGTGCATTGACTTCGACGGGGCGCTGCTCGTGCCCAATACCGGGGACGCGGCGGCCCATATCCGTGCGTGGCGCAGGCAGCGCGCGGAGGAGGTGCTGGGCGAGCGCGTGCGGTATTGGGCCGTAAGGACGGGCCTGGAGCCCGTCAGCGTGGCCTATACGACGGCAAAGCGCCGGTGGGGCAGTATGAGCCAGGGGAAGGCATTGAGGCTGAATGCGGCCCTTCTGCACTGTCCTATGGAGCTATGCGATTATGTGATTGTGCACGAACTGGCGCACATGGTACACGCGAACCATTCCCAGGCGTTCCATGCGCTGGTGAGGCAGATATTGCCTGGCGCGGATGAGCTGCGCGTGCGCATGCGAGGCTACGGAGCGATGACCCGGTTGGTGTGAGCATAGGCCGCATGTGCGGGAGTGAGATTTTGAGAAGGGAAAAGCGCGTGGGACAAGGGGCATCATGCCCCTGTGGGTTGCGATTTAGGGTTGCCGACAATCCACAAAGGCATGCAGATAGTCGCAGCGCCAGCCCGTTCGGGGCTGGCGCGTTGCTCGCTTGGGGGCGCTGCGGCGCGGGAGATTTGGGGCTCTGCCCCAAACCCCGGCAGGGGCATTATGCCCCTGCATCCCGTCCTTTTGCTCTTACTCCTCGCCATCTTTGGCGGTAACGCTATCCACAGCCGCCTTCACATTCCCCGCGGCCTTGTTTACAACCTCCTGAAAGTTATTGGCAAAGCCCTTGGCATTCCTTTCAATGCTAAAGCGGTATCCAAGCGCCAGCGCGATCACCAGGCCCGCTACGGCTAGCCAGGGGGCGCTGCAAACGGCCAGCACCGTAAAAACGAGCGAAAGGTTTACAATGGGAATGTCCCCCTTGTTGACCTTGATACGGGTGCGGTAAAGAAAGCTGAACCAGCGGGTGTCGCTGCCTTGGGAAGTGAAATGGGTATCGCTATGCATCTGCTCGGACATGGAAGAAAGCCTCCTTCATAACTGGGCGCACAAGGCGCGGTTCCTGTTTGCAATAGAAAGCATAGCACATTTGGGAATGAGATGCTTGAGGAAGCGCTGTTAGTTGGATGAGAAGCGGATTAAAAAGCGCTAAAAATGGTGTAGGATAAGCTCTTGCACGGCTTATGAAGAAAACGGTCATGAAAACGGAAGGTTTTCCATGCGTTATCCATATATAGGCCACGCGATATCCACAGGCTATGGAAAAGATGTTGAGAAAGAAATTTTGATGTGGAAAAGTATGTGGAAAGTGTTACAAAACGTTGCGGCTGTTCATATACAGGAGCTTTTTACGCGAAAAATGGGGAAAAAAGCACTCTATATTTAGTGTTGACTTATGCTGAGAAGCACAATATAATGGTACTGCTCGCTTTACAGACCCCCTAAATAGAGCGGATGAGAAATATTACAAGATTTCATAATACGGAGGCAGGTCACATGATTACTTCCATCAAAAAGCGTGACGGGCGCATTGTTCCCTTCGACCAGGAGAAGATCGAGCAGGCAATTGAGAAGAGCTTTATGGCCAGCGGCAGCCAAAAGACCCAGGAAACGGCGCATGAGCTGGCGGCGCTAGTTGTAAGCGAGGTGGAGCGCGACGAGAACCTGCCAGCCGTGCCTTCCGTAGAGCAAATCCAGGATGTGGTGGAGCGCGTGCTGATTGAAAAGGGATTCGTGCGCTCGGCCAAGAGCTATATCCTCTACCGCGCGGAGCGCAGCCGCGTGCGCGAGATGAACACCCGTCTGATGAAGATTTTTGAGGATATCGCCTATAAGGATGCGGTGGACAGCGATATCAAGCGCGAAAACGCCAATATTAACGGCGATACCGCCATGGGCAGCATGCTCAAGTTTGGCTCTGAGGGCTCCAAGCAGTTCTATGAGATGTATGTCCTCAATCCCCGCCACGCCCAGGCGCACCGCGACGGCGATATCCACATTCACGACCTGGACTTCTATACCCTTACGACGACCTGCTGCCAGATCGACCTGCTGGATCTGTTCCGCGGCGGCTTCTCCACGGGCCATGGCGTGCTGCGCGAGCCCAACGATATTTACAGCTATTCCGCGCTGGCGTGCATCGCCATTCAGGCTAACCAGAACGACCAGCACGGCGGCCAGAGCGTGGTAAACTTTGACTACGGCATGGCCCCCGGCGTGAAGAAAACCTATTACAAGCGCTTCCGCGACAACCTGGCGCGCGCCATGGAGCTGCTGGGCGGTGTGGAGGACGCGGCGCAGAAGGCCGCGGACATGCTGAGCGCTCTGGAGGCTGAAACGGGCAAGAAGCCCGGCTTGGCCGCCGATCCCGAGTACGATAAGGCGCTGGAGCGCAAGCTTGCCGAAGTGATGCCCAACGCTAAGCAGGACGAGCTGATTCGCATTGGGGATTTTGTGCGCGAGCATGCCGAGAAGGAAACCGACAAGGCTACCTATCAGGCCATGGAGGCCCTTGTGCACAACCTGAACACCATGAACAGCCGCGCGGGCGCGCAGGTGCCGTTCTCCTCCATCAACTACGGCATGGATACCACGCCCGAGGGCCGCATGGTTGTGCGCAACGTGCTTTTGGCCACTGAGGCGGGCCTGGGCAACGGCGAAACGCCCATCTTCCCCATCCAGATTTTCCGCGTGAAGGAGGGCGTAAGCTTTAACCCCGGCGACCCCAACTACGATCTGTACCGCCTGGCCATCCGCACCAGCGCCAAGAGGCTGTTCCCCAACTTCAGCTTTATCGACGCGCCGTTTAACAAGAAATACTATAAGGAAGGCCATCCCGAAACGGAAATTGCCTACATGGGCTGCCGTACCCGCGTAATCGGCAACGTGTACGACCCCACGCGCGAGGTGTGCCCGCGCCGCGGCAACCTGAGCTTTACCTCCATCAACCTGCCTCGCATCGCCATCAAGGCGAAGGGCGACGTGCAGTGGTTCTTTGAGGAATTGGAGCGGATGATGGATCTGGTGGTGGAGCAGCTTGACGAGCGCTTCGAGATCATCGCCAACAAGAAGGTCTACAACTTCCCCTTCCTGATGGGCGAGGGCGTGTGGATTGACTCCGAAAAGCTGGATTGGAACGATTCCATCCGCGAGGTGCTCAAGCATGGCACGCTGTCCATCGGCTTTATTGGTCTGGCGGAATGCCTGAAGGCGCTGCGCGGCACGCACCACGGCGAGGATCCCAACAGCCAGAACCTGGGCCTGGAGATCATTGGCTTTATGCGCAAGTACTGCGACGAGCTGAGCGAGAAGCGCAAGATGAATTACACCTGCCTGGCAACCCCCGCCGAGGGCCTCAGCGGCCGCTTTGTGCGCATTGACCGCGAAAAATACGGCGTGATTCCCGGCGTGACCGATCGCGACTACTATACCAATTCCTTCCATGTGCCGGTGTACTATCCCATCAGCGCGTTTGACAAGCTGGCCATCGAAGCGCCGTATCACGCGCTCACCAATGCCGGGCACATCAGCTATATTGAAATGGACGGCGACCCCACCAAGAACCTGGACGCCTTCGAAAAGGTGGTGCGCTATATGCACGATGTGG
>JALEIQ010000131.1 GCA_022769795.1 Clostridiales bacterium | reverse complement strand
GGGCGAAATGCGCGCGCCAATCGTTGTAAACTGCGCCGGTGTGAACTCCGCCAGGCTGCATAACATGCTCAGCGGCAACAAGCTTACCATTATCCCGCGCAAGGGCGAATATTACCTGCTGGATCACACCAAGCCGCCCATGTTTACCATGACCATGTTCCAAACGCCCACCAAGATGGGCAAGGGCGTGCTGGTCAGCCCCACGGTGCATGGGAACCTGCTGCTGGGCCCCTCCGCCATCGACGTGGAGGACGGCACGGCTGTGGAAACCACGGCCCAGGCGCTCAAGCTGGTAAGCGACGCGGCCCGCAAAACCTGGCCCAAGGAGAATTTGCGCACGGTCATCACCACGTTCGCGGGCATCCGCGCGCATGAGGCGAACGGTGATTTTGTGATCGGAGCCGTTGAAGGCATGCCCGGAGCGTATGAAAGCGTCGGTATCGAAAGCCCGGGGCTGACCTCCGCGCCCGCTATCGCGGAAATGCTGGTAAAGCAAATCGCGGAAGAAAACGGCCTGAAGGCCAAGGCGGAATGGCTGCCCGCGCCCAGGCGCGAAAAGCCCTTCTACGCCATGACCCTGGAGGAGCGCGTGGCCGTTGTGAAGCGCAACCCTGAATACGGCTCTCTGGTATGTCGTTGCGAGCAGGTAACCGAGGCGGAAATCCGCGCTGCCATCCGCAGGCCCGTGGGCGCGCGCACCATCGACGCGGTGAAGCGCCGTACCCGCGCGGGCATGGGCCGCTGCCAGGGCGGCTTCTGTAGCCCCCGCGTGCTGGAGATTCTCTCCGAGGAGCTGCATATCGCCCCCACGGAGGTTACCAAGTGCGGCGGGAGGAGCAACCTGCTGGTTGGCGGGATTGCGGAAGCCCTGGGGAAGGAGGAGGCCTAATATGCTGAACGCGGAACTTCGCAGCCAGGTGCAATATGTGGATGTGCTGATTATTGGCGCGGGCCCGGCCGGTATGGCCGCCGCAATCGCCGCGCGCGAGGCGGGGGTGGAAAACCTGCTGGTTTTGGAGCGCGAGCAAACCATGGGCGGCATTTTGCGCCAATGCATTCATAACGGCTTTGGCCTGCATCGCTTCAAAGAGGAGCTTACCGGCCCCGAATACGCCCAGCGCGATATTGACAGGGTGAAGGAGCTGGGCATTGAGGTGCGCTGTGGCACCACCGTTCTAAGCGTGGATGAGGATCGTTTTGTAACGGCGGTCAGCCGCGAGCGCGGCGTACAGCTGTTTGCGGCGGGCGCGATTGTGCTGGCCATGGGCTGCCGCGAGCGCCCCCGCGGGGCGCTCGCCACGCCCGGCACCCGCTGCGCGGGCGTGTATTCCGCCGGCACCGCGCAGAAGTTTGTGAACCTGGAGGGATACATGCCCGGCAAGCGGGTGGTCATTCTGGGCAGCGGCGATATCGGCCTCATCATGGCACGCCGCATGACCCTTCAGGGCGCCAAGGTTTTGGCCTGCGTGGAACTGATGCCCTATTCCAGCGGCCTCAACCGCAACATTGTGCAATGCCTGCACGATTATGATATCCCCCTGTACCTGAGCCACACGGTGATCGATATCCAGGGCCGCGAGCGGCTTTCCGGCGTAACGGTGGCGCAGGTGGATGAAAACCGCCAGCCCATTCCCGGCACGGAGAAGCACTTTGACTGCGACACGCTGCTTTTGTCCGTTGGCCTGATTCCTGAAAACGAGCTCACCCAGCAGGCCGGGGTGGAGATGAGCCCGCTTACGCAGGGCGCGATTGTGGACGACAGCCTGCAAACCAGCAAGGAGGGCATCTTCGCCTGCGGCAACGTGCTGCACGTGCATGATCTGGTGGACTTTGTGAGCGCCGAAAGCTTCAAGGCGGGCAAGGCCGCCGCGGAATATGTGCAGGGCAAAAGCCGCAAGGGCCGCCGCGTCAGCTTAAAGGACGGCTACGGCGTGCGCGGCGTGGTGCCGCAGCGCCTGCTGATTCCCGAGGGCGAGGCCCAGCCCGTGCAAATCATGTTCCGCCCGGCGGGCGTATATGAGAACGCAACCTTACGTGTGATGGACGGCGAACGCGAGGTGCTCAGGCAGCGCAAGCGCATCCTAACCCCCGGCGAAATGGCCGAGCTGACTCTCAAGCCTGAGCAAATCCAGTCGCTTAGCGGCGATGTGACCATTTGCGTGGAGAAGTAAGGAGGGGCGCAGGATGGAACAGCAAATCACTTGTATCAACTGCCCCGTGGGCTGCCGCATGCAGGTTGTTATAGAGGATGGCGAGGTAAAAAGCGTTACGGGCAATAGCTGCAACCGCGGCCTTGCCTATGCCAGGCAGGAGTGCGTAGCCCCGCAGCGCATGGTAACCGCCGTCATTCCCGTGGCGGATCGCAAAACGCCCGTGAGTGTAAAAACGCGCACGCCTATTCCCAAGGAAAAGATTTTCGCCTGCATGCGCCAGCTCAACCAGCTGCATGTAACGGCCCCTGTGCATATGGGCGACGTGGTGTGCCCCAACGTATGCGGCACCGGTGTGGACGTGATCGCCACCAAGACGGTGGATTAGCCCTATGGGCGTTTGCCGCATTGCCATGTAATCAAAGAAACGGGCAATTCACAGCGTCTTTTGCGGTGAATTGCCCGTTTTCCGTTCGCATTTTCAGCCCCCGGATGGCGGTTCTCTGCGATTTCTCCCCTCAATAAGGATTGAACGCGCGCTTCAACTATGCTACCATAGAAGCAAAGGAGGCGTATTCGATGGATACAAACTGGCTGGATGGAGCGCTCAAAGCGCATCCCGGCGTTACAAAGGATTACAAGGCGGAATGGGGCTGGGAGCGCTACATGGTGGGCGGCAAGATGTTTGCGGCCACCTGCTGCCCGGGGCCGGAGCATGCCTTGCCTTACGCGGGCCATCCCCTGCTGAATTTAAAGTGCGACCCGCTGGAATCCGAGCTTTTGCGCGCCCAATACCCGGATATTCTGCCGGGGTTTTATTCGGATAAGCGCAACTGGATATCCATCCGGCTGGATGGCGGCGTGCCTCAGCCCCTGATCCATGATTTATGCGACAAGTCCTACGCCCTGATTTTTCAAAAGCTTACCAAAAAGCTTCAGCGCGAAATTGAAAGCGCGCAGGGCTAAGGCGGCTTACGGCTGCCGCGGCCCCGCGCCGTGCACGCCCTGGGCGCCGCTTTCAAGGGCCTGGCGCTCCTTACATAGCTCGCCATGCAGGGTTAGGGAGCTCCAAGCGGCGTTTGTGGGCGTAAGCACCGCCTTCAAGGCGATGGCAACGCCCGCCTTGCGCAGGGCCTGCAAGAACTGCGTTACCAGCACCTGGGGAAAATAGGCCATTACCAGCATTTCATCCTGAAAGGAACCGGCAGCGTCCGCCTGCGCAGGCTCCTTCCCGTCGCACAGCGCGCCCAAGGGGCATGCGTATTCCTCACGGCCTACAGGGCGCACGCGAATTTTGAAGCGCATCGCCGCTAACCGTACCTTGCCGTATTTTTCTTTTTCCAGGTTATAGCACAAAAGCACAGGTTGTTTCATGGCGGAAGCCTGCCTTTCCATAGCGGTTCAATCGCTTTCATTGTAGTGCCCGCAACGCGGAAAGTCAAGCCGCCTAAGCCGCCTGAGCGCGGGCGAAGCGGCTTTGACCGGCCCGAAAAAAAGTTCCGCAAAACGATTGACGCGGCATCGGAAACCTGATATAATAGCTTTCGCTGGTTGTGACATGGAGAGATGGCCGAGCGGTTGATGGCGCTGGTCTTGAAAACCAGTGATACCGAAAGGTACCGGGGGTTCGAATCCCTCTCTCTCCGCCAGCTTCCACAAATTGAATTCAACCGTCCACCATGGAGAAGTACCCAAGTGGCCGAAGGGGCTCCCCTGCTAAGGGAGTAGTGTGCTAACGTGCAGCGAGGGTTCAAATCCCTCCTTCTCCGCCAGGAATCGACAAACTTCGATAAGAGGTTTGTCGATTTTTTCTTGCCTAGGTTTGCAGGCATAAAAGCGCAACTGATTGACAAGATTGCTTTTGCGCGCTATACTAACAAAAAATAAGGAAAGCGAGGTGGACAAAATGACTTATAGTATACTGATAAAATCAGGTGTCATTTTGTCCGCCGATTAAGTACCTTTTCGCACGGATATGATTGTCGCCTCTGATTTTATCAGGGGCGCTTCCTTTATTCCAAACCATACGAACAGAAAAGGAGTTTTCATCGCACATGAAAAAAGAAAATGACTTATTAGAGGAAACATTGTCAATCGCTGAGAACGGATATGCCGCAGCATATCAATTTTTACTGGAAGAATATGAAAACAATTCTGAAGAATACGGGCCACAAACACTCTATTTTCTTGCCTGTTTAGCAGGCGGAGCCAATCTTCCGGAAAAAGCATTGGAATGGCTAACAACGGCCATTCTTGAAAAGGGATGGTGGTATCGCCCGGAAGTGTTGGAGGATGATGATCTTGCGTCACTAAAAAACGACTCTGCGTTTCTTTCGTTGAAATCCGTTTCCGATCATCGTTATGCAGACGCCGTGTCAAGAGCAAAGGCAGTATTCACTTGGCAAAGGAAGAATGCTGACAAATTGTTTTTGGCTGTTCACGGAAATACCCAGAATGGACAGATTGCAAGAGATGATTGGGAACCGATCGTAAGCGATCATACTCAGTGGCAACTGGAAACAATACAAAGCGCCGAGCCAGACGGATATGGAACGTATCGCTGGAGCTATGATATGGCGTCCTATGTACCAGTGGCAAAGGCAATGGAAAAAGTGCAAAACGAAGGCTACAAAAAATTGTTTGCGGCGGCTTTTCAGCGGGATGCGACATGCTCTTGCGAGCCATCACATACGCGCCCGCGCGCTGCGATATGTTGATTTTGCAAAGCCCGTGGATTCCAATACTGAAAGACCATGCAGAGGATTTGGTGAACGCTGTCAGGCAAAAAAACATTGAACTAAAAATTTTTTGTGGCGCATGTGACGAAGATTGCCTTCCAATGGCAAAGCGATTCTATGAAATAACAAACAGGGAAGGGATTCATGTGGAGTTTGCTGTCCAAGAAGGGAGTCGCCATCAATTTCCCAAGGAGTCGTTTGTTTTGAAAGCTTCTTTATAAGCTGCTTGAAGGCATCACGAAAAGAGATAAATTCCAGTTCCGATGAAAGATGGATTTCGTCGGGACTTTTATTCTGCATCTGTCCATATTCCTTTTATTTTTTGACGGGTACTTATAACGCTATTTATAACACGAGTTTTTTCATTTTGATAGCAGTTCCCAGGATGGATAATTCTGGGTTCCACAATCGTTATATGCCTGGCATGACTTTCCCTCAAATATCTTTTGACAGAAAGGGGAAAAAGGCATGATTGTTTGGAGGTTGTTTATGAAAAAGCTTATATGTATGATTCTTCTTTTCACCTGCCTGGCTCTTACGAGCGCTGTGGCGGAAGACGCCGCTTTCTCCATAATCCAAGAGGAGCTTCTACGACAAGATAAAACAGCCGACACGATAGAGCCGGAGGCTGCGAATGCGTTCGTTACGAAATTGGAGGATGCGGGAATCCAAGTTCCTTTGAATGTCATCAACGGTGATCGTCCAATCTACAAATATGATTTTACGAGAATGCTTCTTCAAGCGGCCTGGGGAGAATACTATGATTGGCCGATTGAAAAAAAGCACCTGTTTGACGAGCTAATGGTTTCGGCAGGTCAGCTTCCCTATTGCTATAATCTGCTTCCGGACGCCAGCGAAATTTCACAGGAAAGCGCTTTGCAAATCGCCCTTTCCAAAATCAAAGCAAGGTACGGCGTATCCGACGCGGAATTGAACGCGGCGGATGTTACCGTTTCCTATATTCTATCGGAAACCAGAACCGGCATGTACCGCTTCGGTATCGTAACGCCGTCCGGCCTTTCCTTCTCCGTGCATATTCTGCTGGGGGAAACGTTTCTGTGCAAGAAAGATATCGTAATAGATGACTTGGAAAAGGAATATACCCGCCTCTGTGATGAAAAGGGCGCTTTCTTCCAGTGGCCCCTATGGGATAAAATGGACTTCGCGGCCAGCTTGCCTGCGAAGCTGGAGCATGCCAACGCCAGCGGCGCGGCGCTCATGAGCCGTTCCGAACTGGAGGCCATCGCTAACTATGGCTTTTGCGTACCAACGGGCGAATGCATCACGCAGGATCAAGCGCTGCAAATTGCCGTTGGCACGACTGCCAGCAAATATGGTCTTGGGGATGACTGGGAGCAAAACGCGGAAATCTACTATTCGTTTTTTTATTCCAAAGATCGGGGCTACACGTATCGCGTCATCTTTTGGAAGGTGGGCAATCCAAAATATTCAAGCGGCATTGTCAATTTGAACGCCATCACCGGCGAGGTATTGCAGATTGAAAGAAACGGGACAAGCCCCGACGAGTACATTCCTTATATTGACAGGTTGTGAGGCGGCCGCTTCCATGGCCTTGTTCCTAAGCCTCGAACGTTCTCCATTCATATTTTGGGTTCCTTATCAAAGCTTGGGTTCACCGGGTTTTCTCCCATTTCTGCAGGCGGCTGTCCCGGTGCGCTTCCCTTGCGAAAGTCCCTTGGCGTTACGCCGGTGTGCACCTTGAACACCTTGGTAAAATAGTTTTCATCGGGAATGCCCACCATACCGGCAATCGCGCGGATGCTTTCGCTCGTGCTCAAAAGCAGCTCCTTGGCGGCGGCAATCCTGCGCCGCGCCACCATCTGCATGGGCGTAAGCTGAAAATGCTCGCGGCAAAGGGCATAGAGCTTCGTTTTGCCCACGTTCAGCACCCGGCTTAACCGGTCGGAATCCATAGGCTGCATATAATGAGTATCCACATAGTTTTGCAAAACCAGCGCGTCGTTGCGCCGGTTGGTTGCCTGCAAGCCCTGCAAGCGCGCCTCGCTGACGCAGGCCAGGGCGACCTCCCTGCATGCCGTCATCTGCTGGGATGAAATTCTGCGCAGGCTCAAAAACGCCTGATGGAGCGCTTCCATATCGGGATACCAGGAGCAGCAGCGGCTCACGCGCTTCCACTGCTCCTCGCGCGGCGCTTCGTCAATCATCTGGCCAAACAGGATCGTCGCCACGGTTTCGCCGCGCTCCACCACGGGCAGCGCCACCTCGTAAAGCCCCGCGTGGCAAACATATTCCATGCTGGCGCGGCTTTTCCTTACGACTTCGGCGGCGCGCCGGTCGCAGCGCAGGCAGCGTTCAAGCCCCGCTTGCTCCTGCATAATCAGCCGGCAAAAGGGCGCTTGAAAGCTGCTGGTATACAGCTCGCGCCCCTGCTCGTCCATCAGGGAAAACTTAACGCCCGTGCAAAGGAACAAATGATTGAGCAACCGCCCAAGCCGCTGAAAATCGTCCTCGTTAAGCATGGGTATCGCCACCTGCCTTTCCCCCATTATAGCGTAATTTTCAAAAAAGCGAAAGATATTTCTATTTTTCAGCAAGGATACCGCTCACCCTTGTATCGCGGATATGCTATTGTGATAGTGATCCATTCTGGCCGTATAAAGGAATGTTGGGAGGAAACAGCATGAAGGCAGTCATTGAACAGTTTGCCCTGGAGGGCTCCCCCATAAGCTGCGAGCGCTATGGCAACGGTCACATCAATGAAACCTACCTGCTTTTAACGGACAAGCCGCACGCTTACATCCTGCAAAAGCTCAACCGTCACGTATTTGAGGATAGGGAGGCGCTGATGCGCAACGTGATCGCGGTCACCAGTTTCCTCCGCAAGCAGGACAGCGATCCGCGCCACGTGCTCACCCTGGTTCCCACGCACGGCGGGGAGCTGTACCACCTGGCCAGCGACGGCGAGCTTTGGCGGCTGTATGAGTTTGTTACGGACAGCCTTTGCCTGGACAAGCCCGAAACCATGGAGGATCTGCGTCAGAGCGGCGTGGCCTTTGGCAGGTTCCAAAACCAGTTGGCCGATTTTCCGGCCGCCACCCTGCATGAAACCATCCGCCGTTTTCATGATACGCCGTTCCGTTACGAGCAGCTCAAGCAGGCCATCGAGCGGGACAGCTTTGGCCGCGCCGCCACGGTTCGCCGTGAAATTGACCTCTATCTTTCACACGAGGAGGAGGCGGACGCGCTTATGTCGCTATGCCGTTCGGGCGAGCTTCCGCTTCGCGTAACGCATAACGATACCAAGCTCAACAACGTAATGCTGGACGCGGCCACGCGCACGCCCCTGTGCGTGATTGACCTGGACACCATTATGCCGGGCCTGGCCGCCAATGATTTTGGCGACTCCATCCGCTTTGGCGCATCCACCGCCGCGGAGGACGAGCAGGATTTAAGCAAGGTTGAAATGTCGCTGCCGCTGTTTGAGGCATATACGGAAGGCTTTTTAAGCGAGTGCGGCGGCAGGCTTACGCGGCGTGAAATCGAAACCCTTCCGTTGGGCGCGAAGCTGATGACGCTGGAATGCGGCGTGCGCTTCCTTACGGATTACTTAAACGGCGACGTTTATTTCCACATTGCCCGAGAGGGGCACAATGTGGATCGCGCCCGCACCCAGATCACCCTGGTGGCCGATATGGAAAAGAAATGGGAGCGCATGCAGGAAACCGTCCTCCGCCTGTCGTCCAAAAACTAACGCTTTCGCGGGCTCTGTCCCTGCCACGAAAACGCATCCCCGCCCGTTTGACAATTTCGGGCGGGGATGCTATTCTTATTCGCGTTCCGCCCTTTTAAAGGCGGCAATGAAGCGAGGGGAAAACGGCGTGAATCACGGTACGGCTCTTTCGTTTGTCAGGATGACGCAGGCGGACAATCCCCATTATGAGAAGGCCATGGGCCTGTATGCGCAAAGCTTTCCATACCACGAGCAGCGGGAGCCTTCTTCCCAGGCTGCAGTTCTAAACAAGCCCGCTTACCATTTTGATATGCTTTTTGATCGGGATGTGTTTGTGGGTCTTATGCTGTCCTGGCAAACCGAAGGCTTCGTTTATGTGGAGCATTTCTGCATCATGCCGGATTTGCGCGGGCGGGGCTATGGCGGGCTTGCGCTTGCCCAGCTTGCCCGGCTCGGGAAAACCGTCATTCTGGAAATTGACCCTCCTGTGGACGCGGTATCCATCCGCCGGAAGCGCTTTTATGAAGCGGCCGGATACCAGGCCAACCCCTATTCCCATGTTCATCCTCCGTATCACGCGGGCTGCAAGGGCCACCCGTTGGTGGTTATGTCCCAGCCCCGGGGGCTCTCCGCGGCGGAATACGAGGCGTTCAGGCTGTACCTGAACGATGTTGTGATGCGGGAATAGGCGGCAAGGCTTTGGAAAATACCAAATAACCATTTTTGAATACAAGCTAATACGGCTCGACTGTTCGCGTGCTTTTTATTCCCACGGTGCGGAAAGTAGCCTGCTTTTTCTAAGGCTGTTTTGACAATTCTAGACATATAAAAGTGACCGATTGCTGTGTGCTCAATCGGTCATTTAGCTCGATGGTTTTTTACAACGAGTATTGGAATGATGTTTGGTGTGCAAACAAATACTTAGTCAGTCACTTTCTGCAATGGCCAATTCTAAAAAGCCATCCAGTTTCTTTGAATATGCTTCAGCGGTAAGTGCACCATTAAGCCACTGAAAGGTATACGACACTGTTTCGGCATAAATAGCTTCGCTTTCATAAATTCCTTCGCCTCTGGCAACGAGATATGGAAGAATGTCCGCTTTGTATCGAGATATAGCGCTTGCTGAGATTTCATAAGGGTTATCCAGTTCGTTTTGAATAAGTGTGTCGATAAGTGTGAGCAGTTCTTTTTGCTCTTGTTTATTTTCAGGGTTGAGGATTCTTAGCTTTTGCGCTTCTTCTTCTCGCCATCTCTGGAGTTCCTCCAAATTTTCCTGATAATACATAAATTTGAAGGAGGAGTTTTCATGAAAAAGATCCTGGCTCTGGTTCTTACGCTGGCGATGCTGGTTTCCATGGCTTCCTTTGCCGTGGCTGACGAGCTGCCCACCATTACCATCATGTTCCATGGCAGCAATGTAACCGATGATACCGCCGTGCTCGAGGCCGTGAACGAGTACATCGCCGACAAGGTTGGCGCGAAGCTGGAAGTCATCTGGGGCACCTGGGGCGACTTTGACGACAAGTCCACCAACGCCATCAACTCCGGCGATACCTCCGTTGACATGTACTTCACCTGTTCCTGGAGCGCGGATGAGTACAATACCTACGCCAAGCGCGGCTTCTGGCTCAAGCTGGACGACCTGATCGCTGAGTACGGCGCGGATCTGACCGCCGCTATCCCCGAGGCGCTGATGCAGGCCGCCACCATTGATGGCGCG
>JALEIQ010000190.1 GCA_022769795.1 Clostridiales bacterium | reverse complement strand
AGAACGGCAGCCGCCTAAGCGGCCACGTAAGCCACAAGGGCGTGCCGGGCGTGGAGGCGTCCACCGGCTCGCTGGGCCAGGGGCTGCCCATGGCGATGGGCATGGCCAAGGCCGCCAAAATGAAGGGCGAAACCCACCGCGTATACTGCATCATCGGCGACGGCGAGTGCGACGAGGGCGCGGTGTGGGAAAGCGCGCTGATCGCCCACCAGTACAAGCTGGATAATTTTATTGTGACGATTGATTTTAACAAGATTCAGTCCCTGGCCCCGGTGGAGGAAACCATCGCCCTGGAACCCATGGATGAAAAATGGCGCAGCTTTGGCTGGCATGTGATTCGCGTGGACGGGCACGATCACGCGGCCCTGCACCGCGCCTATGACGAGGCCCGCGCCGCCATGGGCGGCGGCAAGCCCGTTGTGGTGATTGCCGACACGGTAAAGGGTAAGGGCGTAAGCTTTATGGAAAACACGGTGCTGTGGCACTACCGCACCGCGCGCGGCGAGGAGTACGACGCGGCGCTGAAAGAACTGGAGGCGCACCGGCCATGAGAGATACCTTTACGCGCTGCCTGGAAAGCTATGCCCAAACGCATCCCGAGCTGGTGCTGATTACCGGCGACCTGGGCTTTGGCGTGCTGGCGCCGTACATGAAAAAGTTCCCCGACCGTTTTATCAACGCCGGTATTTCCGAGCAGGCCATGATGAGCATGGCTGCGGGCATGGCCCTTGAGGGAAAAACCGTGGTGGTGTACTCCATCGGCAATTTCCCCACGCTGCGCTGCCTGGAGCAGATTCGCAACTGCTGCGCGTACCACGAGCTGAACGTAAAAATCGTGTGCGTGGGCGCGGGCTTTGTATATGGCACGCTGGGCATGACCCACCACGCCACCGAGGATATGAGCGCTCTGCGCATACTGCCGGGCGTGAAGGTGTACGCCCCTGCCGACGGCATTGAAACCGAGGCTGTGATGGGCCCCTTCCTGAGCGAGCCGGGCGTGGCCTACCTGCGCATAGGCCGCGGGGGAGAGCCGCACTGTCACCAGGAAGGCTCGCTGCGTGGCTACCGCTGCGGCCAGGCGCTGGAACAGTTTCCCGGCACGGATGCGTACATCCTTACGGCGGGCGGCATCCTTAAAAGCGCTATCGACGCGGCCGCGCTGCTTGCCCGGGACGGCATTTCCGTGGGAGTGGCCAGCTTTCCCACGGTTAAGCCCCTGGAGGAGGGCTATTTGCAGGCGCTGTGCCAGCGGGTTCCCGTTTTGTTCACGCTGGAGGAGCACACCATTGTGGGCGGCTTTGGCGGCGCGGTGTGCGAGGCCGTGTGCGGCATGCGCGGCCCCCGGCCCCGCGTGGTGCGGCTGGGCCTGAACGATACCTACTGCTCTATCGTGGGCAATCAGGCGTATCTGGAAAAGCACTTTGGCCTGGACGGCGAGAGCGTGGCCCAGCGGGTGCGGCAGGAGCTGGGCTGAAGCCCTTCCATTTGGCGTAAATCTAAAAAACCGTTCCCAGGCTATGCCTGAGAGCGGTTTTTGAATAGCGGGGCTTCGGATTGCGTTTTTTAGAACGGGCGTCGCCTTACCCCCGCCGTCACAGCACCGGCATCAATCGTTCACCCAGCCGTCGCCGCCGCAGGTGGAGCAGGAGTTATACCCAAAATTGCAGGAGCAGTACTCCTTTTGTTCCTTGGTGGTTCTGCTCTTGCCGGAGTAGTTGGGAACGGTCACGGTTTTGATTTTATAGCCTTTGCCGTCGCACTTACGGCATTTCACCTTGCCGCTGTTGCAACCGATGGCGTGGCACTTGGCGCGGCGCGGCTTTTCGGTGCGCTTGGGGGTTGGCTTAGGGGTTTGCCTGGGGGACGGCGTTTTTTTCGATTCCCGGTTCTCACTCGCCGCGGTTCCGCCGGACGAAGCCTGTTTGCCGGAGGAATCCTGCTTGTCGGAGGAAGCGATCTTTTGGCTTGACTCGGCCATGGAAACGCCTTCAAACCAGCCAACCAACACAACCTGCGCGGAATCGTCCTCGTATGGCCCGCAGCCAACCAACATACGGCTGTCCGCGTTGGCACGGAGGGATGGATCCGGTTTCAGATACCACTCGTGCGCGCCTGCCGCTCCAACGATCGCCCCCTCGAGCGTAAAGCCGTAATCCGCCATTACTGTGCTCACATAGGCTGACACAGTGCTGACCACAGCATACTCATGCTTTGAGAAGATATGATAGCGCCTCTGCAAAGGCTCGTTTACATAAATCTCTATCTGCATATCGCCATTCCGACCGGCCGCGAAGTCCCCCAAGTCAGGCAGCGTTATCGTTTTTGCGCATGCCGCGCACGGGCACGCCAGCGGTACGCACAGGCACGCCAGCAGTATGCACAGGGCCGCCTTTGCCTTTTTGCCTGTATTCATCCGTGTCGCCTTCCTTTCGTTTTGCCTGGTGAAAAAGGTCAATACTTTCCCTCGCCGTCGCACACGTTGCAAATTCCGCTGCCATCGCAGATAACGCAGGTTTCATAGCCGTTGCCGTAGTTGCAGCGGCCGCTTCCGGCGCAGTAGCGGCAGCTTCCGGCGCCGTTGCATTCAATGCACCGGGTTCCGCGCTCAACAAGCAGGCTAGTGCCTTCGCCCAGGACAAACTCCATCGAATCCGGAACGGCGAGCACAAAGGCCAGGTCGCCCTTGTCGCCCTCCGCCAGGCTCTTGCCGCTATCCGTTGGAAACACCCCCAGCGTAGCGTCGCCCGTTTCACAGGTATAGGCCATCAGGAAGATGAGCGACGAGCCCTCCGTGCTCAGGCGCTGAATGGAAAAGCCAAGCTCCCGAAGCGCCTCACCGTAGTCTACGACGAGGCTGGCCAACTGATCCAGCGTCATTTGGGTATTATACATGTAGTAATAATAGAGCCCACTCGGTTCCTCCTTTGTCTGGTACAGCTCGCCTTCCACGCCCAGCAGGGGGCCGATATCCGGCAGACGCGGGCCCTCGGCCACGGCGGGCGGGGCGGTAAGCAAAGCCGCCAGCAGTACAAGAATCAAACCAAACGCGAAATCCTTCCTTCTCATTGCGATTCCTCCGTTCCTGTGTATGGCGCGCCTTTCGGGCGCGGCGCTGTTTTAGCGCTCGCCGGGCACAAGCGCGAGCCAGCAGGAGATATAGCTCTCATCGCCATAGAGATCCTTTTCCAGCGAAAGCGTGAGGTTATTGAAGTTGACGAACGCGTAGACGCTTTCAGCGCCGCCGGCGGCGGCATCCCGCCACAGGCTGATAAGCTCCTCCGCGCTTCCGACGGCCCGCCCCTGGCCCTCCAGTTCAAAGGTATAGGTGGACGACTCGTGCTCCTCCCAATCCAGGCTCTGCCATACCCTGGTGAACCAGGCCGCCGCCTCCTGCTCATCCTCAAATTGAATCTGCTCGGGCGTGAGCTGGCATTCCACCCACCAGCCGTTTTCCTCGGGGATAACGCTAATCAGCGTGAGGTAGCATTCGTTGCTGTTCAGGCCCCAAAACGGGCTGCCGCTATAGTCCACGCCCATGTAGGAGCCGTTTCCCGCATCCGCCATTTCCCTGTTCGTATTGGCCGCGATGGTGCGCAGCGCCGTATCCAGATCGGTATCCCAGTCCAGGCCGCAGAAAAGGAAATCGTCCGTCGCTTTCCGCCCGCCGGGATAGTCCAGGTAAGGCAGACAGGTTTCATCGTAGCTCCAGGCCTGGCAGTCGTCCGGGTGGTACAAAGGTAGCAGCGAGCCGCTGGTGGCTGTGGGCCGCGGCGTGGAGGTGGGCTTCGCCGTGGGTTCCTCCGCGGTGCCGCCGGCGTTCTTCGTCACCTCGACGCTGCTGAGCACCTCCAGCAGAAGGTCGCCTGTGGGCTGTGCGGTGGACTGGGCTTCAGCGCCGATGACGTATAAACCGTTTATCTTTATAGCTGCCAGCGCGATGGAATAGTCCTCATCCATGGTCTGCAAAAACAGCGCAGGCTGGCCGTTAATCAGGTTTTGCATGTGTTCGCCTTCGCCCTTGTCCAGTTGTTCGTAAATCCAGTCCAGGCTTACGCCGAAATCATCCTCCATGCCGAAACAATGATTGATGCCTATTCCCAACTCATGGTCGCCTTTGGAGCAAATAAAGCGGTCAGCTCCGCTTAAGCCCTGCTCAAACGCGTCTGGGACGGTGAAGGTAAGGCCCTTGAGGGAAACCGTCTGGCCCGGCCCCGGTTTCGCCGTGGGTAGCATTGGGGGTTCCGCCGTGACGCTGGCAACGTCCTCCGTCACCTGCGGATCAGGACTTTCGACGCTGCCGAGCACCTCCAGCAGGAGGTCGCCTGTGGACGGCGTGGTGCGGGTTTGTTGAGATTCGCCGCCGATGATGTACGAGCCGTTTAGCTTTATGGCAGCCAGCGCGTAGCAATAGTCCCCGTCCACGGTCTGCAAAAACAGCGCCGGCTGGCCGTTAATCAGGTTTTGCATGTGTTCTCCGTCGCCCTTGTCCGGTTGTTCGTAAATCCAGTCCAGGCTAACGCCGAACCCATCCTCAATGCCGTAGCAATGGCCGATGCCCACCCCCAGCTCATGGATGAGATCATTGCTGTCGTACTCCTTGCTGTACACAAAGCCGTTATCATCCTTTAGGTCCTGTTCAAACGTGTCCGGAACGGCAAAGGTAAAGCCCTCGATGGTCACCTTCTGGCCCAGGGTCAGCTTCGCGGTGGGCGCGGGCGTGGCCGTGGGTTCCGGGGTCGGCTCCGGCGTGGGTTCCGGCGTGATGCTGGAAACGCCCTTCATAATTTCCGGATAATAGGTTTCGGCGCTGCTGATGACCTCCAGCAGGACGTCGCCGATGGGTTCCGTGGTTCCGGTTTGCTTCTCATAGCCGATGAGGTTATTACCGTTCATCTTTATGCCAACCAGCGCGTAGGAAACCCCGACTTCCTTGTTCACGGCCTGCAAAAACAGCGTCGGCTGGCCGTGAATCAGGTTTTGCATGTATTCGCCGTCGCCCTTTTCCAACTGTTCGTAAATCCAGTCCAGGGTCAGGCCAAAATACTTCTCCCCGCCAACGCAATGGCCAATGCCCACCGCCAGCTCGTGTTCATTCCAGCCGTCATCCATTCTGTAGAGAAAGCCGTTATGTTCCCTAAAATCCTGCTCAAACGTGTCCGGGAGGGTGAAGGTATAGCCCTCGAGCATCGCCGTTTGCGCAAGGGCCGCCTGGCCCAGGCATAGCATCAGCGCCGCGCACAGCGCAAGCGCGACGGTCAGACGGCGCGCGCCTGGATGGGAATGGAGCAGATTTTTCATGTCAGGTTCCACCTTTCATTGTTTTTGTCGCGGCGTATAGGGTTCAGCCTTCGCGTTTTCATGCGGGCCGCCGGGTCACAGGTCGTTGAGCACACGGAAGGAGCCGTCCGTATAAAGCGTTTTTCCCTTGTTGAAGGAGCCGTCAAACGTACCCTCGATCACCAGCCCGTCCGAGGTACTGTACATACCGGTAATCTGGACGCGGAAGTAATCCTTGCTATTCTTCATCTGATGATGGTACGGCGAATCATAGAACACAAGGCTTCCCTCCTCGTTGGTGTAGAGATACAGCCCGTCCAGCAGGCTGTCCTTGGTAACGTAGAAGGTATCGCCTGCCTGCGCGTAGCTGGGAAAGCACAGTTGGAACAGCGTGATTTCCGCGCGGGAAAAATAGTACTCGATCTGAAAGCTGCGCGAGGTGCCGGTTAACCGCGAAACTTCCTTGCAGGAGGTTTCATGGCTGCCAAAGCTTACCGAAAGCTCCCGCCCGTTGCGCTTCATGCTCAGGTAGAAGCCCTCCGGCTTCGGTTCGCCAAAGGTCATGCCGTTTTGCACCAGCAATAGCGCAACTCCGTCAAAATCGGGCAAGAGAAGCGCGTATGTGCCATCTGAAAGCGACAGCTTAAGCGCGCCGTAGCCCTCCACCTCGGTTTCGTTGACGGCAAAGCCGCTTTCCTCCGCCTGCTTTGCGTAGGCCGCTTTGAATGCGTCCATGTCCTCCGGCAGCGGATAGGTGTAAGCCGTGCATATATATTCCGCCGCAAACTGGTAGTTTTCCTGTAAAACCTTTCCCTCCCGGCCAAGAAGCTCCGCAGGATCCGGCACTACGCCGTTGGCGGCGCCGCCGGTCAGGCCGGTCAGACCGCTCAGGCCGCCTCCACCCAGCCCGCTCAGACCGGTCGCACAGGCCGCCGCGGGCAGCAGTACAGCCAGCACGAGTATCAACGCAACCATCCGTTTTCTCATTCAAACCGCCTCCATCGTTTTAAACTTTCAAACAGCGCTTTCTTTCAGTTGCCGGGTACGAACACATAGACCTGCTGGAAAATGCTTCCCATTCCGTTGCAGGAATTGCAGTACTGGCGGCATGGAACCGCTTCGCCATACAGCCGGTAAGTGCCCGTGCCATTGCATACGCTGCACTCTCCGTTTACACAGGAGGGGCAGTCCACCTCCTTGGTTTGCCACTCCCAGTGCCCATGGGAAGCCGCTGTGGGCGCGGGTTCCTCCGGGGCGGCCGCCGCCTGGCCCCACTCGCTTACGGACATAACGCCGCATCCCACGGGCACAAGCGCCAGAACGCGCCCGTCAAATTCCGAAACGATCATGGCCCGTTCCCCACCATCGCCGGAAAGCAAAAACGCATCGTGCCCCTCCACCACGCCGCGTTCCCAACTCCATCCGCCATGCAGTTGCGCAAGCGTCGCCAGCAGCAGGTCATTCCGCGCCGTCCAGCCCTGCGGGTAGGCCCATGTATACGCGTCGCACACAAAATCTTCCGCAAAAGTATAGTTCTTTTCCAGCGCTTCGCAGGGAGTGCCCAGCAGGAACGAAAGATCGGGAAACACGCAGGCCTCCCCAACGCAAGGGGCACAGGCGGCCAGAAGGACGAATAGCACGAGCAGCGCGAGCGTTTTTTTCATGCGTTCCCGTTCTCCTTCCGAGTGAATAAAACGGTATTTATATTAGTATACCATATTTTTTGAAATAATTGGTATGCAATATTGCATTATATTTGACGAGGCGTTTTTTTCACGGCCCGGCGTCCCTTTGGCCGGGATGATTTTCCAGCCTCGCCGCGTTACATAGGCAGGGACGCGGAGCCGTTCCGGAAAACACAAAAGGAGGGAATCCTCATGAAACGAAGAAAGCTGGCGGCCCTGCTCGCGCTGGCGCTGCTTTTGCCATTCCCGGGGCGGGCTTTGGAAAACGCCGCAGGGGAGCTGGAAATCTTTTGGGAGCGGGAGGGCGTGCTGGAGGCGGGCGAGCAGCCGTCCGCCGATATTGCCTATACCGTGCTGCGCACGCTGGAGCCCGGCCAGACCGACGCGGCCCTGCTCTGGAGCGAGGAATGGACGCGGGATTACCGGATGCAGCAAATCGCCTATGAAAGCCCAAGTACGGGGCGCGAAACCACCGGCTGGATTGTGACGGAAATCGTGGAGCGCGCGCCCGGCGAGAGCCCGGCGCTGACCGCGCAGTACGACACGCTGCTCACCGTGCCCGGCCAGGATGCGGAGCTGCATTTTGCCGCCTGCAACAAAGCGGCTGACAGCGAGATATTCACCAAGGCGGGCGCGGCGGATATGACCCTAACCGATGCGCTCACGCGCGCGCTGGATGCGCTTATGGAAAAGTACGGCGAAACAGAGGGCACGCTTACGCGCTTTCAGCTAAGCTACGGCTTTCGTGAGGAAAGCGAGTATTTTCAAGCCCCCTACTGGCAGTTTGACCTGTGGCATCCCGTGAATCCTTTAGATAGCTACGAAATTATGGTACATTCGCCGGACGGCGTGGTTCTCTATACCGCAGGCCCCGGCGAGGGGAACGGGTAAGGGACGCCAGGGGCCCTGGACCCCGGCAGGGGTTGACGGAGGGAAGCGTGGCCGCTGTGCGGCCTTGCCCCGAAGGGGCAAAGCGACCCGCAGGATATCAACCGAAACGAGCAGAGGGCACGGCCAGTGCCCTCTGCGACGATTGAGGTTGCGGGCTAATGCCCCTGCACCCCGTTCTTTTTCGCCGGCCCGAACCGCGCCCATCCGCCAATGGGCACGGTTCTTTTATAGCGCTGTTTGTTTTTTCAATGTATTCCCTTTTTCGACACCTTGACACCTTCGCGACTCATCGTTATAATCATTTCATCCTGTTAGCACTTTATTGCTCAAAAGCGCTATGCGGGCGATCATGGTTCAAGCATGCAAAGCCACACAGGCGGCGCGGCTAGACCATG
>JALEIQ010000187.1 GCA_022769795.1 Clostridiales bacterium | reverse complement strand
TGAGGTGATTTTACAGGTATACTAGAGCAGAAAAGAGAGCAAATGCTGGTTGCTTGATGCCGGAAACCTTTGATTAATAAGGGTTTTGGTGCAGATCCTATAAGAATACCCGCACCAAGCTCCGAACGTTACAACGTTCGGAGCTTTATTATGTTCGTATAATATGCCGAACGTTTTGTACCTGCCGCGAGCCAGCCCGGATGGGCTGGCTCGTTGCTTTGTTGGAGAGGCGCTGCGGCGCGGGTGATTTGTGGCTCTGCCCCAAGTCCCGCCAGGAAAATGCCCCCGCGCCCCCGCATTTTTCTTTCACCTGTCTATGCCTTTCTCCAAAGAATCACGCGCTGCCCCTGGGAGCTTTCCTCCAGGCCCGGATTCATGCGCTTGAGGCTGTCGCAGCTTACGCGGTAGCGCTTGGCAATGTCCCACAGGCTTTCGCCGGGCTGGCTGAAGTACACCAGGATTCCCGGCTGCGCAGCCTCGGCGGGCTGGGCCGTTACGGAGGTCACCAGGGGTTCCCCGGCCAATTGCACGTCGCAGCAGTCCAAATGGAGGATGTATTTGACCTCCACACGGTCGCTGGTGATGCCGGTCACGTCGATGTTGCCGGGGGTAAGCACAAGACTTTCGGGCAGGCTCAAGTCGCAGGCGAAGGCCATGCGGAAGGGCTCCTCCGTATGATAGGTTTGCGCGACCTCGGTATCGTCGGTCATGTAAAGCAGCGTAACCTCCATCATGCCCTCCACGTTCAGCTTGCCGTTCGCTCGGGTAAGCTCCGTTACCACGGGGCGCAGGGTGGCGCGCAACGGCGTGCGGGCCGGGGGCTGGCCGTCCAGCAGCAGGGTGAGCTTTCCGCTCTCAGCCGTATGGATTTGGCGGTGGCACAGGGCGCGGCGCACCTGCTGCATATCCAGCGCCAGGCAATCGCCCTGGGTGGTGTAGGCGTCCAGCAGCAGGCATAGGTCGCGCTGGCGGGTGGCGTGGGCGCTCAAGCCCAAAAGCACCTCCGCGCGCAGGGTGCGCGCGCCCTCCTCCTGCCCCTCCTGCGAGAGCACCGCCACGTCCTTAACCACGGCGGAGGCGCACAGCGAGTCGCCGTTTTCCCCCATCAGGGAAAGGGTTTCCTCAAAGGGAATCGTGTGGCGGGTAACCACCAGGGGCCTCGAGGGCATATGGCTCAGGTGGGTTACCTCCAGCAAAATGCTGCCGGAGATGGTGGCGCGTTCCTCGCCGCCCATAACGTCCTGCACGGTGGCGATGGCCGTGGCATACAGCGTATCGCTGATTTGCAGCACGGCGCCCAGCTCGCATTCGTCGCGCACGAGCACGTCCTGCTCGCCGCGGGCCACGGTTTGGCAGCCGGAGAGGGTTTCGGTGCGGGTCATCAGGCCGTCTACCCCGCGAATGCCGGTAACCACGCTCATGGGCTCGTCCGAGAAGGCGCGGGCGTGAACGCGCAAAATGGCCATCAGGTGCAGCCTGCCACCCTGCGCCGCGGCCTCCACATGCTCCACCATCAGGCTGACGGGGACACTCATGCCCGCCTGCGCGCCGGGCAGCTCCACAGGGTGGGTAAACTCCGCCGAGGCCTCCAGCGCGCTGATGTGCGTGGGGTCGCCCTGGGTGTAGAGCACATGAAAGGCTACCTTGCCATCCGCGGTAACGCGATCCATATCGGCGGCGCTGTGCTCAAGCACGGCCATGGCCTCGGCGCTTAAAACGGTGGTTTCCTCACGCAGGCCGCCCGGCAGGGCAATTTCGCCCTCCACAACCGCCTGCCCCAGGGCCTCGCCCACAAAGCGCTGCAGGGCCAGTTCTTCCTTTAGAATTTCCGGCGCTTTGGCGTCGCCGCCCTGTAAAACATCCATGCTCATATCCGTCATCCATCATTCCTCCTAAGCGGCTTTGTAGGAAGGGTATGCGGCGGGGACACGCGGTATGACTTTTTGCAGAGGGGTTGACAGGAACGCAAAAGAGAAATATAATTTGCGTTATATAATCCAAGTTATAAATAAGGGGGGCCCGCTATGCCGCCCAAGGCCAAAATCACCCGGGAGATGATAGTGGACGCGGCCTTTGAAATCGCCAGGGCCGACGGCGCGGAGGCGATCAACGCCCGAACCGTGTCCCAAAGGCTGGGCTGCTCCACCCAGCCGGTGCTGTACCACTTTGCCAGCATAGACGCGATTCGCCGCGCCGTGTATGAAAAGGCGGACGCCTATCACACGGCCTACCTGACGCAGGGCGGCGGCGGGCTGGATATCGCTATGCGCTACGTGCGCTTCGCGGCCCTGGAAAAGCGGCTGTTCAGGCTGCTGTTTCAAAGCGGCGGGCTTTCGGGCAAAAGCCTGAAAGGCCTGATGGACGCGGAGGCGCTGGAGCCCGTTTTAGACGCGCTGCGCGCCGCGGGCTTTCCAGGCGGCGCGCAAACCAGGAAGGTTTTCCGGCAGGTGTTTTTGTTTCTGCACGGGTATGCCAGCATGCTTGCCAATAACGAAATGGACTATGATGAAGCCGAACTTGCTTTGGATATTCAAAGGGCCTACCGCGGCGCGGTTCAAATTGCGAAGGAGGAAGAAGCAGTGCGCCCAGATAGGGTGCTATCGAAAGTAGAAATATGAAGCTACCTTCCACAATCATGGGAGAGTCAACCTGCCTTATCGGAGACCGAAAGGAAACCGGGAGTGTAGCATGGCAGGAAAGCGGTAAGTTGCCCAAAGGCT
>JALEIQ010000182.1 GCA_022769795.1 Clostridiales bacterium | reverse complement strand
GTCGCCGTCGCCCGTCGCGTCAATAAACACCCGGCCCGTCACCTCAAACGTTTCCCCGCAGGAAAAGCAGGTGAGCCGCTCAAGCAGCCCGTCCCTGAGCGCCACGCCCGTAATCACCGTGTGATACAGCAGCGCCGCGCCCGCCTCCGTCATCATCGTTTCCAGCTCGCGCTTCATGCCCTCCGCGGAAAAGGGCGTTACGGTGTAGGTATATCCCGTGGAATCCACCGTGTGCCCGGGCGAGAGGCCCTTTTGCGCCAGGCGGCTCACCATTTCGTCCGTCAGGCCGCGTATCACCTGCTTTTCCCCGGCGTGAAAGGTCATCATGGGGCCGGTGCCGCAGGCGGTCATGCTGCCTCCGGGGTAGCCCTCCTCCTCAATCACCAGCACGCTGGCGCCCATGCGGGCGGCGGCTGTGGCGGCCATGGAGCCCGCCAGCCCCGCGCCGCATACCACAAGATCGTAGGCGTCAATGGTTTTCATGTATCCTTCTCCTCCCGAGGATTATTTCAGACCGGAATTGACCATCGCGTCCGTCACCTTTTCCTGGAAGAACAAATACACCAGCATAATCGGCAGGACGGACACCGTGGTAGCCGCCATTTGCAGGTTCCACTGAGGCTGGCCGTAGGCGTCGTTAAAATTGTTCAGCGACAGCGGCAGCGTGTATTTTTCAATGCTGGAGGTGAACACCAGCGGCTCCAGGTAGGTGTTCCACGCCGCCAGGAACGCCAAAATCGCGCCCGAGCTGATGACCGGCTTGGCAATGGGCAGCATGATATGCCAGAAGGTGCCAAAGTAGCCCAGGCCGTCCAGCTTGGCGGCCTCCTCCAATTCGCCGGGCACGGTAACGAAGAACTGGCGGAACATAAACGCCGAAAACGCCCCCTGCGACCCAAATATGGGCAACAGCATCAGCGGAACCAGAGAATCGTCAAAGCCCCATCCAAGCATCTGGAAAAACAGCGGCACGATGATTACCTCAATGGGCATCATAAGCGCCGTAAGCAGCAGCATAAACAGCACGCCCCGCCCCGGAAAGCGCAGCCGGGCGAAGCCGTAGCCGGACAGGCCCGCCACCAGAATGTTGCCCGCCGTGCCCACGACGGCTACCAGCACGCTGTTGACGCAATGGCGCGCAAAGGGTTGGATTTCAAAAATCTCCACATAGTTGCGCCAGCGCCAGGAAACCGGCAAAAGCGTGGGCGCGCCAAAAACCTGCGCCGCGGTGTTGAGGGAGTTCACAAGCATCCACCAGAAGGGATACACAAACAGCGCCGTAACGGCCACAAGCATCACAACCTGCCCCGCGCGCTGAGTAACGCGCTTAGCCTTCATAGTGCGACACCCTCTTTCTAAGCGTCCATTGCGCAATGGTGAGCACCAGCACAATCACAAACAGCACCACCGCGATAGCGGACGCATAACCCGTGTTGAACATCTTGAACGCCTGATGATAGATATAGTACACCAGCACCATGGTGGAGCCCTCCGGCCCGCCGTCGGTCATAAGGCGGATGGTATCGAACACGCGCATGGAGCCGATCATCGTTACGATGGCAACCATCAAAATGGTGGGCATCAAAAGCGGCAGCTTGATTTTGCGAAGCAGGGTGAAGCTGCCCGCGCCGTCCATGCGCGCGGCCTCAATTACATCCTGGGGCATGTTCATCACCGCGCCAAAGAAGATGAGCACGTTGGTGCCCAGGTTTTTCAGCACGCGGTTAACCACCACGGCCGCCATGGCCCAGCCCTTTTCCAGCAGCCAGTTGGGGCCCTGCACGCCCAGCAGGGATAAAAACCAGTTTATGGGCCCGGCGGTGCCGCCCTGCAAAAGGTATTTCCACACAATGGCCCAGGCCACGCCGCTGGTAACCACCGGCAGAAAGATCACAGTGCGGATGTAGCGCGTGCCGGGCCTGCCTTCGCCCAGGTACAGGGCCAGCAGCAGCGCCAGCACCAGGTTCAGCGGCACCAGCAGCACGGAAAACACCAGCGTGTTTTTCAGCGTGAGCCAAAACAGCGGGTCGTTGCCAAAGAGGTTGGCAAAATTATCAAACCCAACATAGATATTGGTGCCAAACAGCATGTTCTTGTTATGAAAGGAATAGATGAATACGTTAATCAGCGGAAGCAGCACCAGCAGGCAAAAGCCGACCAGCTGGGGCAGCACAAAGCCGTACCCGGCTAATGCCTCCCGGCGCGCGTTGCGGCGGGCGGCGGCGCTCTTTTTCATCATTGTGCCCTCCTTGTAAAAACCCGGCGGCAGCCAGGCTGCCGCCGGATGACAGGAACAAAGGGTGAGGCGCGGGCGCGCGGGCCCCGCCGCCTAAAGGCTTACTTCAGGTACTTGCGGTAAATGCCGGCAACCTCGCTCAGGATGGCAGCCACATCCGCGTCAGCCTTCCACAGCTTGTCGTAAGCCATCTTGGCTTCCACCTCAATCTGCGGGTAGAGCTGGTGAGAGGGCAGCACGCGGCCGGTGGCGATGGAGGCGGCCACGGCGTTCTTCATCTGCTCGGGATCAATGCGGCTGTTGGAGGTAAGGAAGGCTTCGCTTTCCAGCACGGAGTAGCGGGCGGGCGGCCAGATGCCGGCCATGCGAGCCACGCAGCTTTCGCTGGTCATGTAGGCTACCAGCTCGCTGGCGAGCTCAACGTTCTTGCCGCGGGAGAAAGCGCCCAGCGCGGCCTGGCCGATGACGGGCACGTTGCCGGGCAGCGTGGTCATGGACCATTTCCACTCAACCTCGTCCAGGTTGGAAACGCGGCTGATCTGGCTCATGGTCATGGCAGCGGCGCCGGTGAAGAAGCTGGACTCATCTCCCGGAGGCACCACGGAGCCGTCCACATACACCATGTCGTGGAAAAGCTGTACCGCGGCCACGGACTCGGGGGAGTCAATGCTTACCTCGTAGTTCTCGTCCCACGCGTCGCCGCCAAAGGCGCGCACGATGGGCAGGAGGTTGTGCAGGATGCGCGCGTCGTAGCCCTGGCCGTCAACGGTCTGAAGGGCCCAAACGCCGGTCTTGTCCTTAATCTGCTTGCAAATTTCGCGGAAGCTCTCCCACGTCCAGTTGCCCTCGGCAATCAGCTCGTCAGGCGTCTTGGCGCCCGCCTGCGCAAACAGGTCGGCGTTGTACAGCAGCACAAAGGGCGAGGTGGAGAAGGGGATGGCGCATACGTCCTCGCCGTTCTTCCACAGGGCCAGGGCGGTCTCGGCGATATCCTCGGGGTTGTAGGCGGCCATCGCGTCGTTCAGCACGGCCAGATTGCCGCTGGCGATAAACGCGGGCGCGGCGGTTTCCAGCACCCAGTACAGATCCGGAGGGGTTGTGCTCTGCAACTCAAGGAGCAGCTTGGTGTTGTACTCGGCAAAGTCGATGGATTCAAAGGTCGCGTCGATCTTGATGCCCTTGGCCTGCGCGAACTCGTCCACAAAGCTGCCCAGCAGCTTGAGCTGATCCTCGTTGCTGGTCCAGGTGGCAATTTTCAGGGCGACCGTTTCCTCCGCCAGGGCGGGAGCGGCGAACGCCATCAGCAGGATTGCCGTAAGAAGGATGGATAGGAAGCGTTTCATGAAACAATTCTCCTTTCTTGTTATACGTCCGTTTGCTTCACACGGCGTTGTGTGATGTTGCTAGAAGTGTAGCACAAGAAAAAGGCGTTGTCCCTAAACAGAATGAACAATGCGCTAGCACAATCTTGATTAACAATTTTTCCCTATCTGTTTATTCCTGATCCAACGCATGCACCCGGCGGTATTCGGTGGGCGAAACGCCCATCACGCTTTTGAAGGCGCGGCAGAAGTAATTGGGATCGGCCAGGCCCACGCGCTGGCCGATGGCGCTTACGGGCTCGTCGCCTTTCAAAAGCAGACGGGCCGCCGTGCGGATGCGCACCTGCTTGACGTAGGCCATAATGCTCAGCCCCATTTCGCGCTTAAAGATGCGGCACAGATGCCCCTCGCTCATAAAGAACACGGAGGATAAATCCCTCAGGGTGAGAGGGCCGCAAATATCGCCCTCAAGATAGTCCAGAATGGCGCGCACCGTGCCGCTTTGGCTGCGGCTCACGGCCTCCACGGGATAGGCGTCGGGCTGCACTCCACTTTCGGCATAGGATACGGCGGCGCTGCGGATATGCTTGCACACAAGCTCCGCCAAAAAGCTCAGGATGGCGCGCGTGGCAAACGTGCTTTGGGCAAACGCCTCGTAGCTTTGAAGCGTTTGCTCCGCCAGGGCGCACCCGCCGCGCGCCAGGCTTTCTTCCAGCTTCCGCCTGGCGGCCTGCGCGTCCTCGCGAGCCACGCCGCTGGCAAATACCACCGCCAGCAGCCGCCCCTCCTGCACCACGGGCTGGATGTACTCGCACACGCCCATATTGCACACGCCGTAAAACGGCTTTGCGCCGCTGCGCTTCAGCCTGTACATGACCACCTGCTTTTGCAGCATGCACCTTTCCACGCCAATGCACTGTTTAGCCGCGCTGCAATACGCGCACCCATGCGATTTCCACCGGTACGGCAGGTTCAGCGACGCCCTTGAATACGTTACGCCGGACACGTCGTGCACGCACACCTGCACGCCAAAGCAGTCCCGAATCCTCTCCACAAGGCTCAAAAGCGTATCCATGCGCGCCGCCCCCTTTCCGCCCCTTCATCATACCGCGTTCGTCCCCTTCTTTCAAGGCGAACAAAGCCCCGCGCCGCAAAGCCAGGCGCGGGGCGCGAAAAACCGTTTACTGGAGGTCAGCCGCGTCGTAGCACAGCCTGCTGGTAAAATCCAGAGAGAGATACGCGCCGTACATGCGGCCCATGCTCAGGTTTATGCGCGCGTCCTCCTTCGTCCACGTGGCGGAAAGCGTGCCGTATTCCACATAACATTCCACGCCGGACTCGTCAAAGGGGTCGTTGTCCGGCTCGCCGTAAAGGGTCTTGAGCGCCTCCAGGGCGTCGCGGAACTCCTTTACGCCGTTGCCGCTCACAGGTAGCCCGGCGCTGACGAGATACAGGCGCGGCTCCTCGGGGCTGTTGTTGCGCGCCACCTCAAAGGTAACGTAATTCGCCTGCAAGCCGCCCAGGCCCAGCGCGATTCCGCTATCCAGATAAATCGTGCCTACTTCCTCATCATCCTCAAAATACGGGGCGAATACCGCGCCGTCCCCAATCGCGTCCGCCACAGCCTGGCCGTCCATGTCAAAGCTCACGCCGTAAGGCAGCGGGGTGGCGGCCTCCTGCGCCAACGCGCCGGGCGCGGCGGCCAGGGCCATCATCAAAAGCAGCGCCAGATATTTTTTCACAATGCATACCCTCCGTTTCAATGTCAATGGAAAGTCCACCGCCGCAAAGGATTCGACGCGCAAAAGCGCCCCTCCTGTTTCAGAGAGGGGCGACGCGCCTGTTTTTTCAAATGTGACGCTTACGCGGCTTCCGGCCTTTTGGAGGCCGCCAGCAGCGGTGCCGTCATCGCCACAATGGGCAGGAAGTAACGGAAATAATCGTTCACCGGGCCAAGCATACACACGCCCAGGGTAAGCAGCGCGGGCAGGTATCCCGCCAGCAGTCGCCAGCGCCGCTGTCGCGCCACGCTCAGGCCCGCCGCAACCAGCAGCCAGGTATATACCGGGCATACGTAGAGAAGGGCCAGCACCGGTATTCTGCGCCAGCCCCGCGCAAAGGCCGCCAGCAGCGTGCGCGCCCCCGCGAGCGCGGCGGGCTGGGTGGTATGCAGGAACCGCTCGTCCTCGCCCACATCATAGGTTTCAAACACCAGGCGGTTGCCCGCCTGATAGTTGTAGGTTTCCCCCTCAAGCTTGGGCGCGAACGTATAATAGGACAGATTGCCCGCGAAAAACGCCTCCGCATAGGTAAGCGGATATTTTTTGAGCATGGAAAGCCAGGTTTCGCGGTAACGCGCCAGCGCCGCCCTCTCCGCCTCCGCGCCCTGGCCGTATTGCTTAAACGTGTATTTCACGGGGTCGGAAATCCAGGGCTCGTAAAGCTCGGGCAGGTTGGGCGCGTCCAGCACGCTGTCGATTGCGGCGTATTCCTCCGGGGTTACGGAGGCGGCGTGGTCGCGCAAAACGCGCGCGCTTTGCTGGAAGCACACGGAATAAATGCCGCTGGAGGTCGCGTCCGTTATGCCCAGGGCGGGCAAAAGCACATTGGAAAAGCCCAGCGCGCACGCGAGCATCCCCGCCAGCGCGCCGCCCACCCAAAGCCGGTCGCGCCCCCGCGCCATGACCCATACCGCGACCGCCGCCGTGGGCAAAACCACGTACAGCCCGTTTGTGCGCATCAGGCAGGTAAGCAGGCCCCAAACGAACAGCTCCGCGCATTCGCGCTTCACGGGCGTTTGCATATGCCCCTCCCGCGCGCGCAGCAGCCTGAGCACGCTTAATGTAAACAGCAGCAGCGCGGCGGTATACAGCGTATCCTTGCTGATAAACTGCGCGTATCCGCCCCACAGCGGCGTAAGGGCAAAGAACGCGGCGGCCGCCGCGCGCACCGCGCGGCTTATGCCGCACCGGCGCAAAAAGCGCATGGCGCGCGCAAGCGCGTAGCTCAGCGCCGCCGTCTGCAAAAGCATGTACATGGCCGCGCCCGCGTTATCGCTGTGAAACGCCCAGCGGCCAAGGCGCACCAAAAAGCCCGCCATCCAGGTTAAAAACACGGGATGCCAGGTGTTCATCTGCCGCAGGCCATAGGTTTGCGCCACCATCTCGCCTACGTCCCAGCACACGGTGCCGGGAAAGAACGCAATCAGGTACGGCGACCAGCACGCGATCAACAGCAGCATGCACGCCAGCACGTCGTGCCGGGAGGCCCAGCGCCACAGCCGCCCAAGCGGGCGCGGCACAGCCACACCGGCATGCTCCCGCCCCTTCGCGGGGCCGCCCCGCAAAGCGCCGTCCGCCCACGTCAGCGCCGCCGCCATGGGCAGAGCCTGCCCCACGCTTTTGAAAAGCGTTGCGGCCAACGCGCCGGGAGAGGCCAGGCCGCTCCACGTGTCATAGGCAAACAGCACGCCGCAAAAGGCGTTGAGCACCCCAAACAGAAGCGCGAACAGCGCCTGCGGCGCGCGCAAGCGCATCCCTCCCCGCCTGTATACGCGAAGGAACAGCCAGGCAAATAACAGCGCCAGCGCCGTCCACAGATAATCGCTGCCAGCGGCGGGGCTGGCGCTCATGCCCACGTAGCCCTCGGGCGCGATCACAAAGCACATCGCGCTTACAATGCCCGCAGCGATGCACACGGCGGTGGCAGCCGCGCCGCGAAACGCCCTGTTTCGCCACAGCCTTCTCATGCCCGCTCCCCTTTATCGTGCATAAGCCTGAGAATATTCAGGTTGATCTCGAATAGCTGGCGGTGCTTTTTGGCCACCGTGTCCAAAATAAAGCCGCACACCAGCATAAGCAGCGCAAACGTGAGCATAACGCCGCTCACAATCAGCGTGGGGAAGCGCGGCACCAGCCCCGTGCGGAAAAACTCCGCCAGCACGGGGATGAACATAACCAGACCCGCCAGCCCAAACACAGCCGCAAACAGGCCAAAGAAGCTAAGCGGCCTGTACTCCTTAAACAGCCGCGCGATGGTGCGCAGCACCTTAAACCCGTCGGAATAGGTGTTTAGTTTGCTCACGCTGTCCTCGGGGCGGTCGCGGTATTCCACGGCCACGCTTTGCAGGCTCAGGTTCTTGTCCAGGGCGTGGATGGTCATTTCCGTTTCAATTTCAAAGCCCTTGGAAAGCACCGGGAAGGACTTGACAAACTGATAGCTGAACGCCCGGTAGCCGGTCATGATGTCGCTGATATCGCCATGGAACAGGGTGTTTACCAGCCCCTTGACCATGCGGTTGCCCAGATTGTGGAAGGGGCGCTTGTTCTCGGTAAAGTAGGTGGCGCTCAGGCGATCGCCCACCACCATGTCCACCTTCTTTTCCAGCACAAGGTTTACCATTTCGCGCGCGTTTTCGGCGGGATAGGTATCGTCGCCGTCAATCATCAAATAGCAGTCCGCCTCGATTTCGCGGAACATGGTGCGAATCACGTTTCCCTTGCCCTGGCGGCGCTCGTAGCGCACGGTCGCCCCGGCCTCGCGGGCGATATCGTCCGTATGGTCGGTGGAATTGTTATCGTACACAAAAATTTCAGCTTCCGGCAGCGCGGCGCGGTAATCGCTTACAACCTTGGCAATGGTTTTGCTCTCGTTGTAGCAGGGAATCAGAACCGCGATTTTCATATGTATCTCCTCCTAAAGCCCCGTCATTTTGGCGCCGCCGCGTTCAGGCGCGCACCTTTACAACCACCTTCACAATGGCGTGGCTCTCCCCGGCGGATATCATGCCGGGCACGTGCGCGTCATCCGGGAAGCAGATGCAGAACCAGCCCGCAGGCACATCCACGGCGTTTATCTTCCGTCCCGGGAAGAAGCCGATGTCCTTTTTCTCATCAAACGCGGCATCCTGCGGGCGCGCGGCCGCCGGGCACAGCGCGATGCGCTCCGTGCCGGTAACGGGCACATGAATATCAATGTAGCGCTTATGATGCTCAAAGTTCATCTCGCGGTGGGTGAGCATGGGCTCGCCCACGGAATAGAACACGTCGCTTCCGTCCAGCTCCACGCGGGTATTGACCTCCAGGGCGGAGGGGTTCATTTCCGAAAGGAATTTGAGCGCCGTATCCAGCCTGGGGCTGATTCCTAAATAGGTAAGCGCGTTGGCGCAGCGATCCAATATCATGGCTCATTCTCCTTTATGCTTTCTGTTTCTTGATCGAAGGCGTTCATCGGGAAGCGTTTTCAGTATACCACAAGCGCGCCCGCCTGAAAAGCCCCGGCCTCGCGGGATAAAATTCGAAAGGCAAAACGCGCAGGGTTTTGCCCTTCTACTCCGTTTTATGGATAAATATAGAAATTTTCCGAAAGGAGCTGAATCCATTTGAGAAAGCTGACGGCATGGCTTCTTGCGCTTACGCTGACGCTTGGC
Organism: Clostridiales bacterium; assembly: GCA_022769795.1. GTDB lineage: Bacteria > Bacillota > Clostridia > Christensenellales > Aristaeellaceae > Limiplasma. The sequence goes on along the minus strand of JALEIQ010000182.1, from coordinate 1,701 downwards.
TGCGCGCCGGGGCTGGCCCAAAGCCGGGAGGAAACCTGCGCCACGGTTTTTGAAACGGAGGCGCCCAGCCTGCTTCTTCCCGCCCTGGAGGCCCTGGGCTACGCGCCCGGGGACGTGCGCTGCAGCGCGCTGTGGGAATACACCCCATGCGTTTACGCGCTTATCGCGCTTGAAAGGGACGGTGTGCGGACGCTGGCTGGCGCGGTGCTGGATCACGACGGCGTGTGGCGAACGGAAAACCTTGGCGAAAAGATGCTGCTTCCCGGCCGGGACTTCCGCATCGTCTTTCACAATCCGGTGGCCGCGCGCCCGGACATCTATGTGGAATACGCGCCCCTGAACGGCGTGACGGAGCGCTATGGCTTTTCCTACGAATGGTTTTACAGCGACGTTCTATGGAGGGTGGACAGCTACCAGCGCGAGGAGGCGGACGGCTCCGGCTACGCCATCACCCGCTACCCCTACGAGGGCTTTTGCATGCGCGCGCTGGACGAGCCCGACGATCCCTCCTCCGGGAAATCCGTGCCCGCCTGCTGGACGGGCTTTTGCGCCTACATAGACGGCGTGGCCAGCTTCCCCACCACCTGGGAGCAGGCCCTGGCCCTGGCCGAAAGCAGCATGCGTCCCTATACCGGCGGCGATTGGGTGCTGCTCTATGGCACCGTAAACCTGCGCGAGCAGCCCACCGGGCGTTCCAAAAGCCTGGGCCGTTACCATGGGGCCCTCGCGCGCAGGCTGGACGAAACGCCCGGCAGGGACGCGCCCTGGGTGCATGTGAGCGTGGGCGGCGTGGAGGGCTATGTAAGCGGCGTATACGCCGTTCCCGCCGGCACGGGCGAGTTTCTTCAAAAAACCCTTCAGTGCCCCATTCCCTGGGCCCGCGCGGACGCGCCCACCAGCCTGTGCGCAAGCCCGGGCGGCCCGGCCGCCGCGCAGCTTGCGCAGGGCGCGATGATGTATGTGATGGGTGAAACCGATACCAGCTGGCTGCATGTAACGCTGCCCTCGGACGGGGTAATGCGCTCCCAGATGGACCTGGACGGCCAAAGCGGCTATGTACGCGCACAGGACGTGACCGTGGGCAGCGCGGCCACGCTTAATAAGGACGCGCAATAGCTTCAAATCGCCCAATATTGAAAGGTTTATCTTGCCAAAGCCGCCGTTTCGTTCTATAATGATGCGAACCGGCGGCTTTTCCCCGCCGCCGAAGCTAAATGTATCATACAGAAAGGAAGGCGCATTATGGAAACATCCGCAACCAAAACCAATTTCATCTGGGACGCCGTGGAAGAAGATTTACGGAGCGGGCGTTACCAAAGCGTGCACACGCGCTTTCCTCCCGAGCCCAACGGATACCTGCATATCGGCCACTGCAAAGCCCTTGTGGCGGACTTTTTGACCGCCGAGCGCTTCGGCGGCGTAACCAACCTGCGCTTTGACGACACCAACCCCGCCAAGGAGGAAACCGAGTACGTGGACGGCATCATGGCCGATATCCGCTGGCTTGGCTTCGACTGGAAGGGCGGGCTGTTATTCGCCAGCGAGTATTATCAGCAGTGCTACGATATCGCCGTGGACTGGATCAAGCGCGGCCTGGCCTATGTGTGCCAGCTTTCCCCCGAGGAGGTGCGCCAGTACCGCGGCACGCTCACCCAGCCCGGCAAATACAGCCCCTACCGCGACCGCCCCGTGGAGGAAAGC
>JALEIQ010000181.1 GCA_022769795.1 Clostridiales bacterium | reverse complement strand
CTTCTATTGCACAGGCAGGAAAAAAGCGGCATGAGCAACTCATACCGCTTCCAACTTCCGTAGCCTCTCCCTTGCGCGGGCCGTTCCTTTTTGCGCCTATCTGGAGGCAATCGCCCCAAAGGGGATCGCCAAAAACACCAGCCAGCCCGGATGCCACAGGCCGAAGAAGCAGCCCAGCACCAGATAGATCAGCGTAACCATTACGGGGTTGGTAAACTGCTCCAAACGGGAGGAAAAGTGCATATAGCGCAGCGGGATGGTCAAAAACACCAGCCAGCCTGGATGCCACAGGTGAAACAGAAAGCCCAGAACCAAATACAGCGCCGTAATCATCAACGGGAACATCGCGTCCCCCTTGGCGCGGCGCGCTCTGGCCTCCTCGCGCTCCTTGGCCTCGTAATAGCTGCCCTCCGGGCCTAAACCTTCGTGCTTATCCATGTTGCCAACTCCTCCTTAGTCGCACGGCCTTCCGCGCCCCCTCTTGCACCCTTATCTTACCACGCCTAATTTCCGAATAAAAGAGGGCTTGCATCAAAAAGCGGTAAACGCGGCATGAAAACTTTATGAGAATTTGATGAGAGAGGCGCTTCGCATGCGGCTGCACAGTCCTTGCCGGAACACGTGCCGCACCCAGGCCTTTACAACAAATTCATAAATAATGGATGCATTCCCGTCCGCTTTATGCTATAATATTTTATCATGCGGTTTGCAGCCGCGTCAATTAAGGAGGTTATTTCCTTGGACGACCCCATAGGCAGTCAACTTTTGCTTCAATTCGTGCTGATTCTAATCAACGCTTTCTTTGCCGCCACTGAAACGGCTGTCGTTTCCGTCAATGAAAACAAAATCCGCAAGCAGGCTGAGGACGGCGACAAGCGCGCCGTGCAAATGCTGAAGATGATTGATTCGCCCACGCGCTTTTTATCCACCATTCAGGTGTGCATAACGCTAAGCGGCTTTTTGGCCAGCGCCTTCGCGGCCGATACCTTTGCTTCCATGCTGGCGGGCGCATTGTATGGCGCGGGCTTTACGCTGCTTTCCCCCGCCGCGCTCAACACCGTGTGCGTCATCCTGATTACGCTGCTTTTGAGCTATTTTATGATTGTCCTGGGCGAACTGGTGCCCAAGCGCATCGCGCTGCAAAACGCCGAGAAGGTCGCGCGTTTTTCCTGCTCCATCATCAGCGCCGTATCCAAATTTTTTACCCCGCTGGTATGGCTGCTGACCGCAAGCACCAACGGCGTGCTGCGCCTGTTCGGCATCAATCCTGACGCGTCCTCCGAGGAGGTTACGGAGGAGGAAATCCGCATGATGGTGGACATCGGCAGCGAAAACGGCGCGATTGAGCAGGATGAGCGCGCCATGATTGAGAACATCTTTGAATTCAACAACACTACCGCGGCTGATGTGATGGTTCACCGCATGGATGTGGTGGCGCTGCATGTGGACGACAGCAGCGAGGATATCCTGAATACCATACGCGAAAGTGGCCTGAGCCGTTTTCCCGTCTATGCCGAGGACATTGACGATATTGTGGGCGTTCTGAACACGCGCGATTTTCTGTTAAACGCGCAGCTTGACGCTCCTAAGCCCCTGCGCGCGCTGCTGCGCCCCGCCTATCTGGTGCCCGAAACCGTTCCGGCCGATACGCTTTTCAGCGATATGCAAAAGCAAAAAACGCATCTGGCTGTCGTGGTGGACGAGTACGGCGGCATGAGCGGCATTGTAACCATGGAGGATCTGCTGGAAGAAATCGTCGGCAATATTTATGACGAGTTCGATCCCAGCGAGGATGTGGAAATTGAAAAGCTTGGCGATAACCTGTGGCGCGTGAACGGCACCGTGGAGCTGGAAACGCTGGCAGGCGCGCTGGATGTTTCTCTCCCGCTGGACGAGGAGTACGATACGCTCAGCGGTATGGTATTCAGCGGCTTTTCCAGCATTCCCGAGGACGGAAGCAAGCCGGACGTTACCATGAACGGTCTGCACATTCAGGTGGAAAGCATCCAGGATCACCGCGTGGAAAAGGCGCTGGTAAGCAAGCTTGAACCCAGCGTTGAGGACGAGGTGGCTGCCTCTGAGCGGCCCGCCCCCGGGCAGGAGGATGAATGATGCCTCCTATTCGCCATTTGTTTTGGGACTTTGACGGAACGCTGTATAACTCCTATCCGCAAATTGCGCATGCCTTTGGGCAGGCCCTGAACGAGCTTGGGCAGGGCGGCCTTATCTCCGAAGCCGGGCTGCTGGCCCTGCTCAAGGTATCCGTCTATCATGCCGCGTGCCATTGCGCTCAAAAGGCGGGGCTTGAGCCTGCGGAGCTCGTAGAGGTATTCCACCGCTATCATGTCCAGGAGGCCCCCTTCCCGCCCTATGCGGGGCTGGAAAGCTGCCTTCGCACGCTGCATGAGGCGGGCATTCGCCATTACCTGTATACCCACCGTGATTTGCGCGCCGTTGAGCAGCTCAAAGGGGACGGACTATGGCCCCTTTTCACCGACGCTGTTACACGCTTGGACGGCTTTGCCGACAAGCCCGCTCCCGACGCGCTGCTGGCCCTGATGGCCCGCAACAATGCGGAGCCTGGCGAATGCGCCATGGTTGGCGACCGCGACATCGATATCCTTGCCGGACGCAATGCGGGCATGCGCGGCGTTTTATTTGACCCCGACGGGTTTTATCCCGATTTGAAGGCGGATTGGCGGGTTAGCAGCATGGCCGAGCTATGCGGGCTGTTTGTATAGGCCCGCGCCGCTCGCCAACAAGGAAAAAAGCCTTCTATACAAAACAGCTCACCGAGCAAACACGGTGAGCTGCTTTTATTTCCATTGTTTGGGCTTACGCCTGAGCGGGAGCACCAACGGGGCAGGTGCCAGCGCAAGCGCCGCACTCGATGCACTTATCAGCGTCGATTACGTACTTGCCGTCGCCTTCGGAAATAGCGTCCACAGGGCACTCAGCCTGGCAAGCGC
>JALEIQ010000119.1 GCA_022769795.1 Clostridiales bacterium | reverse complement strand
CGTCCTGCTATGCTGCGCAATGCTGCTGGCCCTGACGCCGGTGACGGCCCTTGCGGAGAGAACCACGGCGCGGAATTTGAGAGGAAGCGAGTGTGCGAACAATCAGGAAAACGCTGACGAGGGTTGGAGCTGGAACGCGGGCACATCGACCCTTACATTGACGGACGCAACCATTACCACAAAGGGCTATGGTATCATTTTTCCCGATGACAGGGACTGCACACTGCGCCTGGTTGGGGAAAACACGATTACCAGCGCAAAGCAGACGCTTATAGACGACGTCGGGATCGGACGCCCGTCCAGGGTGCACAAAGTAAACATTACGGGGGACGGTACGCTTACAGCGACCACAACCGGGGATCTGCCTGCGGTCGATTTGTGCAATTATGTGCAGGAGTCCGGCACGGTTGTTACTACCGGTGGAATAGTTACGTTAGGCGAAATAAAGGTTTCAGGCGGCTCTCTTTCGGTGGATGCAAGCGCTTCAAGCTTTTGGCCGCACGGGCTGTATGCCTGCGGCAACATTGAAATCGCCGGTGGAACGGTTGATATAAAGGCCAAGGGAGCGGACGGAGCGGGTATGGTTGTAACCGGCGACGGCGCTGCCGATCCCCAGACCGGCTTATTGATTACCGGTGGCGATGTTACAATCGAGGCTGGGATGGCCGCGACATTTATTGGGGTGAGTAGTTGCAAAAAGGATACGATTATTTCGACTACGGGAAGCGTAACGGTCAATAGTCCCATCGGCTTCTATTCGGGCCAGGGAGATATAACAATCGAAAAAGGCGATATTGTTTTGCAAAACGTTACCCGTCCGGTTGGGCATGGGCAGGACGTTGGCGGAAACCAGGCTGGGAACACGAATATTGCCTCCGCTGATTACAGCCAGGTTGACGCTGCAATTACGAAGGCCAAAGCCTTGAACAAGGATCATTACAAGAATTACGACGCCGTAACGACGGCGATAGCGGCGGCGGCGCGCAATAAATATTATTTTGAGCAGGATGCTGTGGACGGTTATGCGGCCGCTATTGAAAACGCAATAAACACGCTGAAATACAAGGACGCCGATTACAGCGGGGTAGACGCCGCGATTGCCAAGGCAAAAGCCCTGAACCAGGCGGACTACAAGGATTTCTCCGCCGTGGAGGCAGCGATAGGCGCGGTTGTGCGCGGAAAGCTGATTACCGAGCAGGCAGAGGTGGACGCTATGGCAAGCGCAATTGCGGACGCGATTGCCACGTTGGAAAAGAATCCGGCGGCGAGCACCCCGAGTACGCCGAGTGCCGGTGAAGCAGCCCTCCCCAGGACAGGCGACAGCGGCACCCCGCTCCTCTGGATGGCGCTCATGCTTGTAAGCTGCGCCGGATTGCTGGGAGCAATGGTATACAGAAGGAGAAGGACAAGCAAATAACGGCGCGCAGGAAACGCCCCGCGGCATTTCAAAGCCGCGGAGCGTTTTTTCTATGCAGGAATCGCAGGCTTGCCAGATGGCGTTGAACCATATCCGCCTTTCCGGCACGCTTGACTGGTTGGATGTGTGCGGCGGCAAAAGCCTGGCCATACGGGCCGGGGCTGCCGCCGCGACTATCCCATTTTCATTTGTATGCGTTGCGGTTACCACTGCCAAACGGCGGCAAAAACCACGGATAGCAGCATGAGCCCCGCCAGAGAAAGGCTTACAACGCGCACCATTGTGCGGCGGGAATCCCGTTTGTGTTTGGTATGGGCAGGCATGGCGTTCCCTCCTATGGAATGTTCCTAGGCCAGTATACCACACCGCCCGGTTTGGAACAAGGCCACTCGAGGGCAAACAGACCAATGAAAACGCGATGTTTACTGAAAATTCACACTTCATCCGCAATTTGGCGGCGGACGCGCCTTGCAACTTATATGCCTGGGATGTATAATATTTGTGATTGTTGCGGAGGTGTACGGGCATGGACGAAATCCGTTTGGGTGACAAGGTCAAAATGCGAAAAACGCATCCCTGCGGCAGCGACGAGTGGACGGTTATCCGCATTGGCGCGGATATCAAAATTAAATGTCTTGGCTGTGGGCGCATCGTAATGATGGAGCGCGCGGATTTTGTGAAGCGCCGCAAAAAGGTGCTGGAACAAGGCCCCGTGCCCGAGGCGGATACGCTTCGCAATATGGCCAGTCAATCATAAGGAGGGTTTCCCATGCAGGTAGAGGAAGAACAACTGACTCGTCCGGAGGAGGCAGAGGAACAAAAGCCGGATAAGGAGAAAAAACCAGTTAATGTGAAGAAGGAAATTTTGAGTTGGATACTTACCCTCGGCGCGGCGGTGGTTGCCGCGTTGCTGATACGCACCTTCCTGTGCGAGCCCATCCGTGTGGATGGCGAAAGCATGTGCGATACGCTGCAAAATAATGAAATCATGCTGGTAACCAAGCCGGAATACCTGTTTGGCGATCCCCAACGCGGCGATGTAGTGATTTGCAAATATCCGGGTCGCAAGGAGAACTTTGTAAAGCGCGTGATGGGCATACCGGGCGATGTGATTGAAATACGCTCAAACGTGGTATACCGCAACGGCGAGGCGCTAGACGAGCCGTATCTGACGCCCGAACGCAACGATAACGGTTTTAGCATGGCTTCCTTCACGCTGGGGGAGGACGAGTACTTTGTGATGGGCGACAACCGCGATAACAGCCATGACAGCCGCAACTATTGGAATTATCTAACCCCTGCCGCCTTGACAAGGGATATGATTATCGGCCATGTGCGCTATGTGGTTTTCCCGTTCAGCCAGGCGCGTGGAATTGAATAACGGCAGTTGAATGAAAAAGGCGACGGCTCGCAATCGCAAGGTTGCGGGCCGCCGCTATTTTTGACGCTCTATATGAAAGGGCCGTATTTTATAATTCCACGCCCATTTCTTCCGCAATTTTTGTACCAAAGGGCGTGCCTGCTACCCCGCCCGTGCCGGTTTCCCGCAGGGAAACGTCCATCTTGTCCCCAACGTCGCGCATGGCCATAATCACCTCATCCGGCGGCACGGCGGAGCGTATGCCCGCCAGCGCCATATCGGCGCTACACATCGCAATCAGCGCGCCGCTTGCATTTCGTTTAACGCACGGCACCTCCACCAAACCGGCGATTGGGTCGCAAACCAAGCCCATAAGGCTTTTTAAGGCGATTGCCGCGGCATGGCAAATGGTTTGCGCATCGCCGCCGCATAAATAGCACAACGCACTGGCAGCCATGGCGCTGGCTGTGCCGATTTCCGCCTGGCAGCCGCCCGCCGCCCCGGCGATGGAGGCTTTTGAAGCGATGACCTGGCCGATAGCGCCCGCCACGTATAAGGCGCGCACCATCGCGTCGTCGTCAAGCTCCTCGCGCTGCTGGTAGGGGAGGAGCACAGCGGGCAGAACTCCGCAGCTTCCGGCGGTTGGCGCGGCCACAATGCACTTCATGCAGGCGTTGTTTTCACCCATTTCCAGGGCCTGCGTGATAACCTGCCCGATATAATCCCCGCAAAGGGTATTGCCCGCGGCGACATAGGCGCGCATTTTGGCTCCGTCCCCGCCAACCATGCCGCTAGCGGAACGCAGCGCGGGATTATACCGCCCGGCTGCACGGCGAATGGCATTATACACCTCGCGCATTTTTTCAAACGATTCCTCGCGTGTAACGCCTCGCTCCACACAGTCGCTGTTGAGGATTACGTCAAAAATATCCTGATCCTTGCAGGCGGCCTCCAGCTCGGCAAGCGATTCCATGGACATATCCTTTCCTCCTTTAGCCGTTTCGCTCTCCATCGATAAAGATAACGCGCGTAATTCCATCCGTTAGAGAAAGCTTGTCGATTACGTCCCGCGGAACGCTCTTGTCCGTTTCGATAATCATCACGGCGTTTCCGCCCGGATGGTTGCGGTAGAGATGCATGGTTGCAATGTTCACTTCCGCCTGCGCCAGCATGCCCGTTACATCACCTACATGGCCCGGCTGATCCACATTCTGAACAATCAGAGTGGGCAGGTCGCCGGTGAAGTTGATATGCAGGCCGTTCATTTCCGTTACGATAATGCGCCCGCCTCCAAGCGAGGAAGCGGTCATGCTCAGCTTTCTGCCGCTTTTGCTTTCAACATCCAGCCGCGCGGTATTGGGATGCTCTGCCGAAAGCTTTGAACGCATAAACGAAAAGGTCATGCCTGCCGCTGAAGCCCATTCAAAGCTGACGGAAAGGCGCTCGTCGTCCGGCTTCATGCCAAGCAGGCCCGCGATTAGGGCGCGATCGGTGCCATGGCCCTGACCGGTTGCCGCAAACGAGCCGTAAAGCGTGATTTCAGCGCTTTTGGGCGTGCCCTCGCCCAAAAGGCGGCGCGCCATTAAGCCAATGCGGGCGGCACCCGCTGTGTGCGAGCTGCTGGGCCCCACCATTACCGGCCCCATGATATCAAAGATGTTCATTTCTTGCTTCCTTTCTTTCGGTTGGCGTTCCAGGCCAAAAGCAGCAGTGCCGCCACAATGGCCAACGCGGAAGCCGCATACCAAGGCGAATGCCAGGCGGTGTAATATACGTTTGTTTCGCCCGGCTGGGTAAGCGGAACAGGATCAAAGGGAAGACCGTTTTCTTCCGCCAGCCCTCGAACGTTAAGCATATGGACAACCGGGACGCCCCTCGCGGCATATTCAAACATCAGGCCGCGATCCGTATCCTGTGGGATTTTTGGAGGCTCTGTAACAAGCCCGTTGGGAAAGCTGAGCGTGTAGGGGCTGGTGCCCATGTTGGCGCTCGCGCCGCCGATATTGACAAAGCAATCAACATCGGAGCCAAACAGCTTCAAACGCCTTTGAATGCTGTCCGGTATGCTGGGCTCGTCAATCATCATAAGCCTGTCTGCCTCAGCCAGCGCGAAGATCGCCTGGCGCGCGTTTGGAAACAGTATGCTGTTTCCCTGATCAAAATCGCCTCCGGGTGAAACGGCGATCAGCTCATAGGAAATCAGACCGGCCTTTTTTGCGATATCCAATATGCGCACGTTTGTAAGCTCAAGGCGGGTTGCCCCGTACATGGAGGAACCATACGAAGCGATAATCCGGACGTTTAAATCCATTTGGTTTGCGGCGCAAACGGCGGCAATGCACAGTCCCGGAAACGAGCCGCTCATGCCGCAGCATATGGTATCACCGGCTTTTAGCCCAGCCTCCTGGTAGTATTTTACCATCAGCGCGGCAAAGTCGGGCTGAAGCGCCGTGCGCTTGGCCTCCAGCAGGCCTAAGGAGCTGGTCAGCTCCGTCCATTCCGGGCCGATCAAGCCTGTTTGGTTCAGGTCGTCCTTTTCTATGGCGATTCCCTCTTGCTGAACGTATTGCAGCAAGACCTGCTCGGCGGCGGCCATCTGCTTCGCGGCGGCAAGCTGGACGTTGGAATAGGGGAGAGGTACCCGGGATGTGCTGGACAGGGTCAGGGCAATGCCGCACAGGGAAACGGCAAGCGCAAGCAGCATACACAGGATACACGGTGGGCCAAAGCGCGGCGCATAGCCGTATTTTTTCATAGGGCGCTCACCACCATCAGCACCAGGCGCACAATAGCGGCCGAGGTGAGCACGCCCAGAAGCGTGCGGCCCACGCCCTGTTTATACATATCATTGGCGATAAGGCCGGGTACCACATGGCCGATAATACGGATATCCTGGGGGATAAGCGCAATGCCCAGAAGGAATCGCTCAATAACCCAGCCCAAAATGAGGCTGAGCACGATTACCAGCATAAATCGCCGCCTGCCATACAGGATAACCACGCGGGAAACGAGCCGCGTGAACGCATATACCAGAACGGCCAGCAGCAGTGTTGTTGCGATGCGCAGCGGCTGCTCGAAGAAAAGGCAAAGATATCCGGCTGAAACCATACCGCCAGTAAGCAGGCCAAAGGCTTCATAGAGCCCGAAGCTGAACAGCACGCTGAGGGAGATAGCTACGTCATACATACTTTTGCGCTTCCTTCATCAGTTCTTCTAAAAGCAGCCGCCCTTCGCCCTTGATGTTTCCCGCACAGAGAAGCTGGCCGGGCTCGCCGGGCACATCCAAGGTGTGAATCCACGCAAGCGGCTCGGTGATTGCCTCCGATGGCAGGCCTGTCATGCGGCGCATATACCTGGCGCAGCCCTCCTTATCGTCACCGATGACACCGATTTTGCCGGGAGGAGAGGCCGCGGTGCGGAGCGCTTGCGCAAAGGCTTCCAGCCTGTAGGAACGATCCTTGCGGTGGTTGTAGAGCAGGGTGTATGCGCCTTGCTGCGCGCAGCTATCCACCGCTGCGGAAAAGCTGGTAGGATCATTCGCGGCAAACGCGTTTCTTACGCAGAGGTGTTTCAGATGAAGCTCCTTATACATTCCAATGTCCGGCTTTACGTTTCGAATGGCGCGTAAAACCGTTTCCTGCGGTATGTTCAGCTCCTGCGCCAGGGCCAGAACCAACTGCACGTTTTCAGCGTGCACCGGGTATGGGCAATCCTGGAAGGCAGTCGCATCCACCTGGCATGACGGTACGATCAGCCGTTTAGCATACTCGCCGAAGCGCCTATCATGAGCGATGACAACCGCCTCGTCCGTAAAGGACTGGGAAAGAACGCGGACGGTTTCTTCCTCTGTTTTGCCGATTTCTTCTATGTGATCCACATAGGCGTTGGTCATCAGCACATAGTGTGGGCGTATGAGCTTTTCCGCCATCAGCCGCTGGTTCTCCACGCGCAGGGCCATGCATTCCACCACAATCGCGTCCGCCTTGCCGCGAGCCGCCAGCCGTACAAAGGGGAGCTGCTCCATCATGGTTACGATACGCCGCTTGCGGTACTCGGTTTCGCTGCCGTCAGGCAGGATGCGGCGCGCCTCCGAACCCGTGGTTTTCGCGTAGGTTCGAAGGCCCGCCGCGTTTAATGCGGAGGCGGTCATGCGCGTTACCGTCGTTTTGCCGCGCGTGCCGTTGACGAGAATACGCAGCGGTATCTTTGCCAGCGCATGTTGGTGCAGCCGGTTCTCAATCACGCCCGCAAGCAGCAACGCCAGGAGCACAACGGCGACGATTTGCATGACAGGTCCCTCCTAAAAATAGCCGTTGATACGGAAAGTCCAAGCGTTCTTGCGAGCGCTTGGACAAACCAGTTTGCATTGAAAACGTTAGATTACTTGGCGGGTTCCTCTTCGGCGGGACGGTCAGGCGCATTAGCCAGAATGTCAGCCCACCACTGCGGATACTCGGCTTCATTCATGTCAATGCGGTTGAACATGTAGGTGCCGTACAGCTCGTCGCCGAACTCAAGCCAGTAGTTATGCCAATCAATCGCGTTGTCATAAGCGTAGTTGGTGATCAGCTCGATAGCGGCGTCGGAATTGCCAGCCTCAACCAGCGCGGTAGCGGCGGCCTGGATATCAGCAACGGTCTTGTACTGCTCAGCCATCTTGGGATCGCGGGCAGCATAGATTTCTTCGATAGCGCTGTTGTAGTTCTGCGTCGCGGTTTGCTGCACATAGGTAGATACCCACCAGCTAGAATCGCGGTCAAACTTGCCATAGCGGCTGCCGGTGCAGAGCTGAGAAGGCAGCTTGGTCATGCTCGCCCACAGAGGAATCATGTAAGAAGAGTCGGGAGCGCCCCAGCCGATGTAGACCAGCGGACGAACTTCCTTGGGCAGGTTGGCGTTTACGGTAGCGATGAAGTGATAGGTAGCGCGATACATGTTGATGGTGCGCTCATGCGTATACTCCACCAGCGGGTTGCCGAAGGGGCCAGCCTCGGGCTTCAGGGAAGCGTCATACTCGGTGCCCTGATAGTAGTCGCTGTTCAGCTTGCGAACATCTTCCACGCTCAGCTTCTTTTCGGGGATGACGTACAGGGGATAGCGATCCTCGTTGGGGTCGAGCTCCAGGCTGGGAGCTACCAGGTCAAACGCGCGCCACTCGCGGCGGTTGCAGTAAGGAGCGCTGTAGGGGCAATAGATATTGGCGGGTTCGAAGGGCTCGCCGCTGTCCTCGCTCCAGAGGCCATTGTCGATGGCGAACTGCTTCAGGTTGGGAGACCACATGTAATTCTCGGGATCGTCAAAGTCGATCTCGTTGATGCGGCAGCGGTTGGCGGCTACAAAGAAGGCGTTGTCGGGAATCTTCACAGCGCACCACAGATCCAGACCGTAGAACTCGGCAATCCAAACCTCGTTGCCGTCGCAGATGTTCATGCACTCAGCGCTGGTGTTCCAGCCGTATTCCTCGACCAGGTCGCCCATGATCTGAACAGCCTCGCGAGCGGTCTTGGCGCGTTCCATAGCGATGTGCTGAGCCTGATAGCAGTCGATAATGCCGGTGTTGTTGGTAAAGAACAGGTCGTTGAGCTTCTTGGTATGCTCGTCATTGGGAATAAACCAGCAAGTGGATTCGCCCATTGCCACGCCGTACTCATTCATGATGGAGTAGTTGGTGTGCAGGTACTGGTAGGTATCCTCGGGCTGGGGCATTTCTCCCATAACGAGGCCGGAGCCATAGTTCTTTTCCTCGGGGAAGTTAGACCAGTCGCCCCAGGTGTTGCCGTTCATAACGATGTCGCGGGTAACGCCCTCGCCGCCCTTCATTTCAGGAATGATCCACATTCTGAAATCATCGCCAGTGGAGTCGCAGGTATGGGTAACCATCGTGGAGCCATCCTCAGTGGCATCCTTGCCGATGCCAAAGATGGTGCACGCCATAGCGCTTTGCGCGCACAGTGAGATAATCAATACAACGGCTAGCAGAAAACCAAACTTTTTACGCATCCGTTTTCTCTCCTTTTATCCTTGGTTGAACTTGGGAATCAGATGTCGAACACTCTGGATGGATCAGCCTTGGCAGGATCGTGCAGGAAGTACCCGCAATCCTTCTCCATGAGCTCTTCGTACGTAGGCCAGCTTACCAAAACCTCCTTTTCCGGCATCATTTGATTCATCCAAGAGATTACTTCCTGCGCTCCGCTCAGGTGGCGGCCAACGCGATACCTGATGGGGGAGCCGAAGTCGTCATTGTAATCCACATAGGTTAGGCCATGCTTGGCAGCGGTATCCAGGAACTCGTCCTTGCCTTCGGTTTGCAGCGTGGGAGTCATGGGACCAACAATCCAGTCGGTGAAGGGCTGAGGCGTTTCCATCAGAACGGCCAGCGTATCGCTGAAGTCACCCCACTCGCGGTGCGAAAGACCGCGCAGGTTCTTGGGCGAAGCCTCGCACTTCATGTAGAATTTCTCGGCAGACAGGCTCATGGAAGCCATCATGGCCATATCCAAAGCGCGGTCGTGAGCCACGTAGGTTTCAACCACGGGGTACATAACGGCGGCCTCGTGAGAGTCGATGGCCATATCCACCTTCTCGTTGCGGATAATTTCCATGATGCCAAAGCACACGCGCTCAATCAGGGAACCGTCCGGACGTCCGGGATAGCAGCGGTTCACGTTGCGGATATCCTGATACGTGAGGGAAACGTTGGAGGGGTAATGGACATAGGTGAAGGGATCCGGCCAGGAATCCAAGGGGTTAGCCCAGCGGTCGCCGTTCTTGAATTTCACGGTACCCCAGTCGGTTTCCACCTCGTAGAAGCTGGGGTATGCGTTGCCCAGCATGCCCGTGGTGGTGGCACTGCGGTTGGCCTGCGGAATCACAATCGCGCGGCCCTTTTCTACCTTGATGTTCTCCAGAAGAACGTAGGCGGAAAGGCTGGCAGCAGGCTCATAGGGGTGAGTACCGCCCACGTAAAGGATGGTGCCACCCTCAACACCGGAATCAAAGAAGAACACAGGAGTGTCGCCAAACGTTCCCTTGAGACTGGGAACCCATTCGCTGAGCATATGCATTTCCGTCAGGCCCTCGGCGGCGACAACCGTTTCCTTGGTATGCCTGTGATCGTAAAATTCAATGCCGGCCAGGCAGGCCAGTACAAGAGCACAAACCAGCGCGATGATTTTCACCAGAAGGCTCTTTTCCATTTTCAGTGACATGTACTTCTCCTCCCCTTACTTGATTTGCAAAATGCGCAGGAGAAACGGAATGATGCAGTAAGCGTAGATAATATCGTTTACGATGCCCTTATGCTTTTCCCGCTTAAACAGCTGCTTTACCAGAAAGAAACCGGAAATCGCCGCAAAAGCCATATAAATGTAGTAAATCACGTTTTGCAAGAATACCATACCGATCCTCCTTTCTTAAATAAGGAAAGTGAACGAGTTGGGCCAAATCATCATGGCCAGGGCGATCAGGCCCAGCACAAGGCAGGGAACCAGCACCGCCAGCAGGAAGGAGGTATACTTGCCTTCATACCCAACGGCCTCAACAGCCAGACGGCCGGTGATGCGGGAAGGCGGCAGGCAGTCGCCAATGGGGAAGATGAGGCTCAGCGCCACGGCAACGATCTTGGGATCAAAGCCCATGGAGTTGAACAGGAAGATCAGCGGAGCGCCAAACACCACGGCGCTGCCGTAGTTCAAAGCGCCTTGCAGGAACGGAGCCACAAACAGCACCGTTATGTAGATCCAGATTACGGGCAGAGTGATGAAGGTAATGCCGATGAGGCCCTTCACACCGGAGGCGGACATGGCGTTTTGCAGCATGCCAACGCTCAAAACCGTAGCGATCAGCGGGAAGATCTGCTCGAAGGTGTTGTTGATAATCTTTCCATATTCCTTAATGGAAAGCTTTTTGGGGTTGCAGATCACCGCGGCGATCGCGGAAAGCACAAACATCAGGGGCAGGCCAAGCACGGGGATGACGTGCGCCATGTAGTTGGAAGCCAGGAACAACGCAATCAGCACCACCAAGGGCGTGAGAATGCGCCACCAGCTCATATGCTCGTCGGCCTCGGGCAGGCTAGCCAGCACTTCTTCCTTGCTCTTGCGCTTGGAGCCCCAGCCAAGGAAGATGATGGTGAAAATAGACACGATAACGATGGGGAACATCAGCGGCAGGTCAAATCCCACGTAGGGGATATCGGAACCGGAGGCGATCATCATGGCCCACAGGTTTACCGGTGGCGCCGCCGCGCTCAGGATAGCAAACATGAACACGAAAGCGGCGGTCTTTTTCTTTGAAAGGCCCATAGCGCCAACCACGGTGGCGACCATCGCGCCCAGAACGAAGATGGAGATGCTGCCCGCGCCGGTGAGAGCGCCGGGGATGAGCATGAACGCGCCCATGAAGGCCAGCAGGATCCATTTGTTCTGGAAGCGGCTGACCAGCTTGCGGGTAACGCTGTTAATTGCGCCGGTTTCAGAGTAAATGCTTACGAAAATGGAAGCTGTAATAAATAAGAGCACTGTATCCAGGTTGACGAACAGTCCCTCAACCATCACGCGGGAGAAGGAATCCGTCCAACCGAAGCCTACGCCAAACAATACGGCCACCGCGGCTGTAATTGCCAGGGAGATATCCGGCGATTTGAGGAATATACTGCTAAGAACGAACGCTGCCACCATGGCAACGAGGATTATCGATGTACTTACGTAAATCGACATAAGCGTTGATCCTCCTTACCTTGCACATTTTTGCGGCTTGGCGGAGCCGGAGAGGTTCCGGCTCCGCCGGTACAAGCCGCTTACTCTTTCACGAAGGCCTGCTGCACAAGCGCGATGAAATCCATGGAGTTATCCAAAATGGTCAGCGGGATGCCGTATTCGGTCTTGAAGGCGTCATAGCGGCCGTCGGTATTTACGTCCTTGATAACGACCATCCAGGAAGCCAGGGGGCATACCGCGTCGATGCAGCGCTCGTTGGCGTTGGTGGAAACGTCGGAACGCTTATCCTTTTCCAGCATCACGGCGATAACGGGAGTGCCAACTTCCTTGGCGCGGGCCATGACCTCGTTTACGCGGTCAATTTCCTGATCGATGGTGATACCAGTGGCGCCCAGGCCCTTATCAGTGGAGCCGATAACGATCACGATAGCGCCGTAGTCGCGCGCGTTCACGTCGGCGGCATAGGGAACGTCAACGTAGAAGAAATCCTGATCTTCCACCAGAGTACCGGCACGGCTGACCAGCAGGCGGCCCATCTTGCCGCCAGGGCCCTGCCCGGCGTTGGTAATCATGATGGGGCACTTGGTGGGTACGGCCGCGTCGCCGGAGATTTCAGCGGCTGCAAACGACGTCAGGGTCATCAGCAGGCAAAGCAGCAGGGCGAAACTAACGATCTTTTTCATGTTCATGCTCCTTTTTTAATAGCATTTTTTGGGAACCGCTTTTCTTTCCCGGTGGGTATGCATGCGTTTTTCATTCGCATTTGGAAACATGCGGCGCATGCGTGAATATTCAGTGATAACGCCCCCTTTCCTTTCATACGCTACAAAGCGAATCTGAAATTTACAAACCCTTCTAAATTGATTATGGTTTAATCATATGGTAAAGACTTTTGGTAAAAAGGACAATATCATTTGTTTTAGTGTGCTATAAACGAATCTTATAGTAGGACTTTTGGAAGATGTAGTGCGCCCAGATAGGGTGCTATCGAAAGTAGAAATATGAAGCTACCTTCCACAATCATGGGAGAGTCAACCTGCCTTATCGGAGACCGAAAGG
>JALEIQ010000116.1 GCA_022769795.1 Clostridiales bacterium | reverse complement strand
CGCAGCCTTGCGGCTTGCTTTCAGCTTCCCGACCGCAAACGTATCAAAGCCTTTTCACGCGGGATGAAGATGAAGCTTTCCATCGCAGCCGCCCTTTCGCACGATAGCCGCCTGCTTATCCTGGATGAGGCCACCAGCGGGCTGGATCCCATTGTACGAGATGAGCTGCTGGATATGCTCCTTGATTTCATCCAGGATGAAACCCATTCCATCCTGATTTCCTCGCATATTCTCAGCGATCTGGAAAAGATCTGCGATTACATTACCTTTATCCATCAGGGCAGAATTCTTTTTAGCAGCGCCAAGGATGAATTGCTTTCCCAGTATGCTATTGCAAAGGGGCCCGCGAACGTCCTTGCGCGCCTTAATCCATCCGCTGTCGTAGGCATGCGCCGCGGCGCTTTTGGCGCCGAAGCGCTTGTAAGGCGCGCCGCCTTGCCTGCAAACATTGTTAGCGATCCCGCAACGCTGGAAGAAATCATGCTCTACTACGTCAAGGAGGCGCGTTAACATGCGTGGCATGCTTCTGAAAGACCTTTTGAACCTCAAGCAGCTTCTGCGCGTATGGCTGATGATCATGGCAATCTGGATTGTTGTGGGAATCGCCAAGCGCGATGTCGCCTATATCGGCGGAATGCTCGTCATGCTGGTAATCATGGTACCTGTCAACGTTATCGCTTATGACGAATCCTCCAAGTGGGATAGCTACGCGCTCACCCTGCCCATAACGCGCCGCGATGTTGTGCTTTCCAAATATGTCCTGACCATGCTGTGCGCGCTTGTTTTAATAGTAACCAACACGCTGTGCGGCCTTCTGCTTGGAGAAAGCTTTACCGATTCCCTGGGCATGTCGCTTCTTTTTGCAGGCGTAGGGCTTTGCATTATATTCTTTTTTCTGCCCATTCTGTTTCAATTCGGCACACAAAAGGCGCGCGTCATCATGATGCTGTTTATCCTGATTCCCGCGCTGGTATCTGTGCTGCCGGGCAGCGAGGCCATCATCGCTTCCTTCCTGGAAGCCGTATTCGGCCAAGGCCGTCCCTGGCTTCTGGCTCCCGTTACTCTTGCGCTTTTTGCCGTTTCCTATATGCTTTCCCTTCATATCTATGAGCGAAAGGCATTCTGATTGCCCCTTTCCCAAGTGCTCCATTAAAACAGCGGAACGGTATCAAAGGCCGTTCCGCTTCTTAATTTGCAAATCAAACGCTATTCATTTTCAGACTGTTCCACATATTCCAGCAAGTCGCCAGGCTGGCAGCTTAACGCCTCGCACAGCTTATCCAATGTGCTAAAGCGCACCGCGCGCGCCTTTCCCGTTTTTAATATGCTCAGATTTGCCGGAGTGATATCCACCCTGGCCGATAGCTCGCCAAGCGTCATCTTTCGCTTAGCCAGCACCACATCCAGGTTCACCTGTATAGCCATATGCACCTCACACCGTCATATCATTTTCCTCGCGCATCATAGCCGCGCTTCGCATCAGCCCGCTTAAAGCAAAGCACACCGCCCAGCTCAGCACGCCTGCGAACAGCAGCGCCGATACCGTCATCATCAAAAATGGCGGCGTTGTTTGGGTCAGTATAAGCACCAAGCCTAACAAGGCAACAAGGCCCGTATCCAGCGCGGCAAGCTTCCATATATGCGCAAAACGGCCCGCGTTGGCCTCGCTGAATACTTCTCCGCTCGCCAGCGTAGCAAATATGCGCCATAGCTGTACGAGCGCGTAGAAAACCGGCAACGCCAGTATCCAACCTAGCAGAATACCCCAGCTATACCATCCGGAAAGCTCCGGCTGCGCATCTGTGATATGCCGCATATACATTGGCAGAAATCTGCCCGCAAGCATCAGCACTGCCAATGCGCTTCCGATTACGCCCGCTTGAAGAATCCTACTGCACAATGATTTTTTCATGATATCCCTCCTTTAACAATTTAGGATGGATTCATAATAGCATCTTATATATTGATTGTCAATATATAAATATTGTTTATCGATATATTTAAGATTTGAAACACTAGCCTTCTGCGCAAAACGCAGTATGCAAAGGGCCGTGCGGAAAATCGCACGGCCCAACTCTTTCTTTGTATTTAGGCGATTAATACATACCGCCCATGCCGCCCATACCAGCGGCGCCGCCAGCGGGAGCAGGCGGTTCGGGAGCGGGAATATCGGCCACAAGGCTCTCGGTGGTCAGCACCATCGCGGCAACGCTCGCGGCGTTCTGCAGCGCGGAACGGGTCACCTTCGTGGGGTCGATGATACCGCGCTCGATCATGTCCACATACTCGCCCTTGAGCGCGTCGTAGCCATAACCGTTCTTGCGGCTGTTCTTCACGTTCTCAACAATTACGCTGCCATCGATACCAGCGTTCTTGCTAATCTGGCGCAGGGGCTCCTCCAAAGCGCGCACGACGATCTCCACACCGGTCTTAGCGTCGCCAGCATAGTTGGCCAGTTCCACCTGCACGGCGGGCAGGACGTTAAGCAGCGCGATGCCGCCGCCAGGCACAATGCCTTCCTCCACAGCGGCGCGGGTCGCGGCCAGAGCGTCCTCAATGCGCAGCTTGCGCTCCTTCATTTCTACCTCGGTAGCGGCGCCAACCTGGATAACCGCCACGCCGCCAGCCAGCTTGGCCAGGCGCTCCTGCAGTTTCTCCTTGTCGTAATCGCTGGTGGTATCCTCGATCTGGCTGCGGATGCTCGCTACGCGGGCGTCAATTTCTTCCTTGCTGCCAGCGCCCTCAACGATGGTGGTGTTTTCCTTATCCACCTTCACCTGACGGGCGGAACCCAGCATATCCACAGTGGTTTCCTTCAAATCCATGCCCAGTTCGTCACTGATTACCTGGCCGCCGGTCAGCACGGCGATGTCGCGCAGCATTTCCTTGCGGCGGTCGCCGAAGCCGGGAGCCTTCACGGCAACGCAGGTAAAGGTACCGCGCAGCTTGTTTACAACCAGGGTGGCCAGAGCCTCGCCCTCAACGTCCTCGGCAATAATCAGCAGCTTGCGGCCAGCCTGCACAACCTGCTCCAGCACCGGCAGAATCTCCTGAATGTTGGAGATCTTCTTCTCAGTAATCAGGATATAGGGGTTATCCAGAACAGCTTCCATCTTTTCGGTATCGGTCACCATGTAGGCGCTGGCATAGCCGCGGTCAAACTGCATGCCTTCCACGGTGGTCATCTCGGTGCGCATGGTCTTGCTTTCTTCAACGGTAATCACGCCGTCGTTTCCAACAGTTTCCATTGCTTCGGAAATCAGCTTGCCAATGGTTTCGTCACCGGCGGAAATGCTGGCAACCTGAGCAATAGCCTGCTTGCCGCTAATGGGCTGGCTCAGCTTCTGCAGGGCCTCAACGGCGGCGCTCACACCGGCCTCAATGCCCTTCTTGAGCACCATGGGGTTGGCGCCGGCGGCCAGGTTGCGCAGGCCCTCGCGGATGATGGCCTGAGCCAGCAGCGTCGCGGTGGTGGTACCGTCGCCAGCCACATCGTTGGTCTTGGTGGAAACTTCCTTCACCAACTGAGCACCCATGTTCTCAAAGGGATCTTCCAGCTCGATCTCCTTGGCGATAGTCACGCCGTCGTTGGTAATCAGGGGCGCGCCGAACTTCTTATCCAGCACAACGTTGCGGCCCTTGGGGCCAAGGGTAATTTTCACGGTATCCGCCAGGGCGTTTACGCCCTTTTCCAAAGCGCGACGGGCTTCCTCGCCGTATTTAATCTGCTTAGCCATACAATTTGCTCCTCCTTATTACGCTGGAAATATCACTCAACAGTCGCCAAAATGTCGCTCTGACGGACGATGATGAGCTCCTTGCCATCAATCTTTACTTCGGTGCCGGCGTACTTGGAATAGATTACCTTTTCGCCAACCTTCACGTTCATTACAACTTCCTTGCCGTCCACCATACCACCGGGGCCAACGGCCAACACTTCCGCCATCTGCGGCTTTTCCTTAGCGGTGCCGGTCAGCAAAATGCCGCTCTTGGTGGTTTCTTCCATCTCAACGTTCTTGATGACCACTCGATCGCCCAAAGGCTTGACGTTCATGTCTTTATCCTCCCTGTTCATAATAAATAGTACTGCTTCTTGTTAGCACTCGTTTCACTTGAGTGCTAACAGCATCATTACTATACGTCATTTCCTACCAACTGTCAAGCCCCGCACGAATTTTTTTTGAAATTATTCTGCTTTTCTTTTATAGCCGGGCAAGCTGTGTTACAATAACATTCTCCCTGAAAGGAGGGTTCCCCCTATGCCTTCTTCCCCATCGGCGCTGCTTTTGCAATGGTATGACAACTGCAAGCGCGACCTGCCCTGGCGCAAAACGCGCGATCCCTATCGCATCTGGCTTTCGGAAATTATGCTCCAGCAAACCCGCACGGAAACCGTGAAGGGATATTACGCGCGTTTTCTCTCCCTGTTTTCCACGGTCGCCGCCCTTGCCGCCGCGCCGCAGGAGCAGGTGCTCAAGGCTTGGGAGGGGCTCGGCTATTACAGCCGTGCGCGCAATTTGCAAAGAGCTGCCCAAGTCATTGTGGAAAAGCACGGCGGAATCTTTCCATCCAAATATGAGGATATTTTGGCTCTGCCTGGCATAGGGCCTTATACCGCCGGCGCTATCGGCAGCATTGCCTTCGACCTGCCCGTACCGGCCATCGACGGCAATGTATACCGTGTCGCGTCCCGCTTTTTTGGCGTTCGTGACGATGTGGGCCATCCATCCGTTCAAAAGCATATTCGCCAGCTTGTTGCGCAAAGCATTCCTCCAGAGCGTCCGGGAGATTATAACCAGGCTCTTATGGAACTTGGCGCGACCCTCTGCTGCCCCGGCATGCCGGATTGCGCTCGCTGCCCTTGGCATTCCCAATGCGACGCCTGCCAAGAGGGCGACGCGCCCTCCCTGCCCATTCATGAAAAGAAACGCCCACCCAAGCAGGTGGACGTAGCGGTATGCCTGTTAACGTATAATGATCAAATTCTGGTATGTCGGCGCAAAGAACGCATGCTGGGCGGCCTGTATGTGTTTTGGCTCATTGAGGACGAGTCCTCGCCGCAGCGCACGCAGGCCTTGCTTAGCGAAAGTGGTTTTTCCTGCTGTTTTGCCGCCTCTTTGGGCGAGGCGCGCCACATATTTACCCACCGCGTGTGGAATATGCATATCCTGCACTACAGGCTGGAAAGCCCACCATCCCAAACCGCGTTGTATGACGCAGAAGCATGCATGGTTACCCGCGCGCAATTAGACGCGCTCCCTTTTCCCTCCGCTATGAAAGTCGCCCTTTGCGCCGCGCATCAGCTCTTATAACCTTTGCGCTTATAAATTCCGTTTACCACCGTTGCCAACGCTGCGTACAGCACGCCTGCCACCGGCCATAGAATCCAGCTTTTTTCCCAGTCTTTTGTAAAAAGGCTATATCCTAAGTATGCGGCGGTTGCCAGCAGCCAAAATGCCGTGCTGATGGCCTGCGTGTTGCTCCTTTTTGCATTGCGATTGTAATCGCCTTCCTCAAGCAGCTTTTCCATGCTTTCCCAGCGAATACCCCCCCGGATAAAGCTCACCGTTCCCAGACCGGCAATCGCCATCATCAGGCTTAACGCCGCGGTTAGCTGCAATGCGTTCTCTGTAAAGAAGGCTGCCGTCAGCAACGGCACAAGCGATAAAATACACAAGCACGCACCGGCAACATTCGCCCGTCCATACCTTTCCCTGTACGCCTTCTGCCTCTCGCGAACCATATCCGCCACACCCGGTGCGGTTTCTATCGCTTCTTTTTCCATGTACTGATAGGGCGCGGTTTGCGTACCGCAGCCAATGAACACGGCCACCGCGCTCGCCACAATCACAAGCAGCACAACAAGGCCAATCGCCGCCGCATGCGTTTCCGTCACTGCCCTCTGCTCCGCCGCCGCGCCCAGCAGCAACAACGCTATGGGTGAAATGATGCACGCGAATACCGCCCATGCGATCCTGTCAGCCGTGCGCGCCTTTACCCGTAAAAAGGCCTCGGCTTCCTCCATTGTAACAAGCCGCCCGCATTCAGATCTTTCTTCATCGTGGGGTTGATTCTCCTGCTCCATTTCTTCCTTGAGCAGGTAATCCGTGCTCACCCCAAATAGCTGTGACATCGCCAAAATTCGTTCCAGATCCGGCGTGGATTGGGCGAGTTCCCACTTGCTCACCGCCTGACGGCTCACATCCAGCTTTTCCGCCAGTTCTTCCTGCGACCATCCGGCTTGCTTGCGAAGCCGTATCAGCTTTTCATCGAAACGCATTGAATCCGTCCTCCCCAACATATGCTTGCCGGGCATCGCCCGGCATTGCCAACCATACGCCCTTTCGCTGTTGCCCGCCAGCAAGCATGCCTGTCAATTTGTCAACCCGCAGTTGCGAAGCCTTTTGCATAAAGCAAGCGGCCCTATCAAGCTGCGTTGATAAGGGCCGCGTCGAACTTAACTGCTTCTTATTTTTCTTTGCTCTCGCCGCTAATATCGCTGCCGCAATGCTGGCACTTCACCGCTTCGTCATGCACAGGCTGCTTGCAGTAGGGGCAAAGCCGGAGCTCCTTGGCGGGGACTTCCTTCTTGGGCATCAGCTTGCTCATGCCCTTTACAACCATGAACACGCAGAAAGCGATAATCAAGAAGTTTATAACAGCCTGCAAAAACGCGCCGTAGTTGAGCGTGCCCACGCCTGCTGCCTGCGCCGCGTCAATGGAGGGGTAGCTTTGCAAATCCAACGCGACAAACAGTCCGCTCAGGTTGATACCTCCGGTAAGCAAGCCAATCAGCGGCATCAGCATGTCGTTTACCAGCGAGTTGACGATTGTGCTGAATGCGCCGCCAATCATAACGCCGGTTGCCAGCTCCAGGATATTTCCTTTGGCACAAAAATGCTTGAACTCACCAAACAGCTTCTTCATTTATTTTCTTCCTTTCCTTTTTCCCTAGTGCGTCAATATCCTATCTCAAATCCGCCGCAAAGTCAACAGTGAACCAAAAACATTCGTTGTCATCCGTCCAAAAACATGCTACAATAGGCCCAGACTGTACTGTAAGGAGCGATTTTACCATGGATATCTGGGCCGAGGCGCTGAAAAAGCATTACGAATGGGCTGGCAAGCTGGAAATTGTTCCGCGCACACATGTGAAGGACCGCGAGGCCCTCTCCCTGGCTTATACCCCCGGCGTTGCGGAACCATGCATGGTCATCCATAACGACGTTGAGAAATCCTACGAGCTGACCCGCCGCCATAACCTAGTAGCGGTTGTAACCGACGGAACCGCCGTGCTCGGCCTGGGCGATATCGGCCCCGAGGCGGGCATGCCCGTAATGGAAGGCAAGTGCGTGCTGTTCAAGGAATTTGCCGATGTGGACGCCTTTCCTCTATGCATCAAAAGCAAGGATGTAGACGAAATCGTGCGCACGGTTTACTTGCTTAGCGGCAGCTTTGGCGGCATTAACCTGGAGGATATCGGCGCGCCCCGCTGCTTTGAAATCGAACGCAAGCTGAAAGAAATCTGCGATATTCCCGTCTTTCACGACGATCAGCACGGCACCGCCGTGGTGGTTGCCGCCGCGCTGCTAAACGCCCTCAAGCTTGTTGGCAAGCGCATGGAGGATATCACCTGCGTAATCAACGGCGCCGGGTCGGCTGGCATTGCCATCGCTAAGCATCTGCTACGCTTCGGCGTAGGCGACCTAATTTTGATCGGCAAGCATGGCATCGTTGTGGAAGGCCGCGAAAAAATGAGCCCCGCCCAGGAGGAACTCAGCCATGTCACGAACCGCCGCCATCTGCATGGCGGGCTTAACGAGGCGCTCAAGGGAGCGGATGTGTTTATCGGCGTAAGCGTACCCGACATCGTTACCGCCAAAATGATTTCCACCATGGGCCGCGATCCCATTGTATTTCCAATGGCCAACCCCACGCCTGAAATCATGCCCGAAGAAGCCCTGCGCGGCGGTGCTGCCGTTGTGGGTACCGGTCGCAGCGATTACGATAACCAAATCAATAACGTGCTGGCCTTCCCGGGCATCTTCCGTGGAGCGCTGGACGTGCGCGCGCGTGATATCAACGATGATATGAAGTTGGCCGCCTCCTACGCCATCGCTTCTCTGGTATCGGATAACGAGCTTTCTCCCAGCTATATTCTCCCCCACGCTTTTGATAAGCGCGTGGGCAAAGCCGTGGCGCGCGCCGTCGCGCAGGCCGCCGTCAATAGCGGCGTTGCCCGTCTAGCCCTGAAAGATGAAGCGGAGCAATAACCATACAGGCTCTGCTGGAACGCTGCCTTGCCATGCTCTTTGCCTATGCACATCTTTGCGCAGAAGGCCTCCTTACTGGCTAACGCGCAGGAAGGTTGATGTTCGCCTTGCGCGCCTGCGCCATCTGCCACTTTCTTGGAATGAAATACAGCTTTCCGTTCATTTGAAACCGCGCGCCCGTTTGCTTAAAGAAAAACGGCACGCGGTATTTTTCGCATTGCTCGCGCGTATGGAGTACCCAGGCGTAATCGCATACGCGCGCTTCA
The DNA here is from genome assembly GCA_022769795.1 of Clostridiales bacterium. GTDB lineage: Bacteria > Bacillota > Clostridia > Christensenellales > Aristaeellaceae > Limiplasma. The sequence goes on along the minus strand of JALEIQ010000116.1, from coordinate 583 downwards.
TCGCCAGATTCTCCGCCGCAGGTAACGCGCTCAATTTTCCCGCTTGCAAGGTAGCGCTCAATCTCCACAGCCTCAAGCATCGGCTCATGGATAATTTCTCTGTGGCGTATGGGCAGCTCCAGCAGCACCGGCAGCCGCTTATCCGCCATGGCCTGGTTCTCACACGTAGCGCAGACCGTCACATTCTCATAGCCGCCGCCCCAGTCGTCAGGCAGGCCTACGCGGAAGCGTTCAATCCTCTTGGTTATAATGCAAAACGACAGTTCTTGCCTTTGACGTATCATCTTCCATGCCTCTGAGCGCCATTCGTCCGCTTCCTCCACAAAAAAATCGGAAGTCATGCAGGCATAGACCCGTTTGGCCTGGGCAAGCGTATAACTGCCGTCGCGCTTTTTGCGCACCGGCAAAGAAAACGAGGCTGTTTTGCAAACCAGCGTGCTGTTCTTATCAAATTCCGCGTCACGACGGAACACGTAGCAATGCTGGCATCCGGGGCTGATTTTATGGCAGCCGTGCCAGGGGTTCCATATCTGCATATCTATTTCCTCATGCATCCCGCTCCACGTCCGTCCCGGGCGCGTGC